>NZ_UFQO01000002.1:0-300000 GCF_900497595.1 Treponema pectinovorum | reverse complement strand
AATTTAAAAATATGTGCGAAAAACTTGCAGGCTATACGAACAGAGTGATTATCAGTTTTATAGATTTGTATGCTAAAACTACAAAAAATTTTCCTGAATTAAAAGAAGTTTCGCTGGCTGACCAAAAATTTTTGGCTGGAGCGTTTAGTTCGATTGCAAGCAAATTTTATATGTCGATTGAAACCTGTGCAGAGGCAAATGACCTTTCTGCATTTGGCGTAAAAGCTGGTGCCTGCGTTTCTAAAAATATTATCGAAGCGGCGACTGGATTGCGGCTTGCTCAAACTGGCACGCAACGCTTACGCAAACACTGCTCTTGTATTCCAATGCGCGATATTGCAAGTTACAACTGCTGTCCGCACCTTTGTAAATATTGCTATGCAAACTATGATGAGAATTCTGTCAAAAAAAATTATTCCAAACATAATCCTGCTTCTTCCTTTTTGATTGGCGAGGCACAGTCTGGCGACATAATTCACCTTGCAGAACAAAAATCATTCAGAGATTTTCAGCAACTTCTTTTTTAATTCCGACCAATTTTGAATTTTATTAAGGGTGGCTTTTTGCTCAACTTTGTTTCGCAAAAATCGGGCTTTTCGGGGCTACGGCTTTTGCCTTCGACCAAACGCCATTTTTGCACGACATTTGCTAACAAAAAGTATATATTTTAGGCAAAAATGCAAGCGACGGTTTGTACGAATATCTTTATTGGCGTTTGTTTTCGCTACGCTCACCCCTCCAATCCCTGCCACTGCGGGCTCGCAGGCGGGGAGCGGGGCTACAATCGTCGCACAAGGGGGTGCAACCTACAAAAAAAATATCGACAGTTTTGCAAAAAGTTTGATTTTCTATCGCTTCCAAAAATCGCGGACAAAGAAGATTATCAAGTTATAAAGTTCAAGACGTCCAGCTATCATAACAAAGCAATACCACCATTTTAATGGCGTAGGAATCCAAGAGTATTCTGCAAAAGGGCCAAAAGCAGGACCAATGTTTCCTATCATGCTTAAAGTTGCAGTAAAAGATTGAAAAAGATCCAATCCTGTCAAAGTTCCAACAAAAGTTGATAAAAACGTTAAAACAATGTAAATAAAAACAAAGGCGGCAATGTTTAATACCAAATCTTCTCTTCCTGCAGCTCCATTTATGCGGACTGTAAAAACTCCGTGAGGATGAAGCATTCCCTGAATATGCGTTCCTGATTTTTTTGCTAAGATTACCCACCTTATAACCTTAAAACCTCCAGCAGTTGAACCGGAAGAGCCACCTATAAAAAACAAAATAAAAATAAAAAATTGTGCTGCTGGCGGCCAAGTCATAAAATCTGCGGTTGCAAAACCTGTTGTACTCATTACAGAAGCAACTTGAAAACTAGCATACCTAAGCGCTACAGAAAAACTACCATAAAATTTTACAAGGCAAAGCGAAAGACAAAGAATCGTTAGTGTAAAAATTGCCGTGTACGCTTTAAATTCGCTGTTCTTTTTTACTTCGTTAATTTTTTTCGTAAGTATATAAAAGTAAAGGCTAAAATTCACACCTGCCAAAAACATAAATATTGTGCAAACTACTTCGATTGCGAGGCTATTAAATCCGCTTATACTTGAATTTTTGGAACTAAAACCTCCAGTTCCCAAAGTAGAAAAGGCATGACCAAGTGCATCTATAAAATCCATTCCTACCACCATCAAAATAAAAGTTTGCAAAAGCGTAAACGAAATATATATGAGCCATAAAGCCTTTGCTGTGTTTGCCATCTTTGGTGTAATCTTTCCTTTTTCAGGACCAGTGGATTCTGCTTTTACAAGTTGAAATCCACCTACACCTAAAAGTGGTAAAATTGCAGTTGTCAAAGCAATTATTCCCATTCCGCCAAGCCAATGCATCTCCATCCGCCAAAGATTTATACTGCGAGGAAGACTTTCCACATCTTTAAAGATTGTTGCACCAGTTGTACTAAAACCACTTACTGCTTCAAAAACAGCATCTGCAAGGCTTTGCAAATACCCACCTGAATATAGAGGAATTGCACCATAAAAACTTATTGCTATCCAAGCAATGCTTACAAAAGCAAAAACTGCTCTAGTACCGAGTTTTATAGGAGTCTTTTTTCCAGCAAAATAAAAGATAATTCCAACAATCCATGCAATAAGCATAGGTATTACAAATTGCATGACAACTTTAGTTTCACCATAAAATAAGGCTGTTCCAATCGGCAATAAAAAAGAAGTTCCAATGATTGCAAGCACTATTGAAAAAAGCCGTATAAAAACAAAAATGAGATTCATCGTTAAATTTCGGCTCCAAATTTTTCCAAAACATGCTGATTTTCTTCATTTGTTGTAATCAACACGATTTGGTCTTTTTCTTCGATTGTTGTATTTCCGATAGGAATAAATTGCTCGTTCTTTCCCGATTTTTGCATCATCAAAATTAAAAATTTACCATTCTCTGCTATGTCCCTTAACGAGCAACCTTTTACAGAACAATCTTTGCCAACAGTTATTTCTACAATTTCAAGAGAACCTTCGTTTACAGTATGGACACCTGTAACCGAACGCCCTTTTAAATGGCTCATAATGCTGTCTACAACAGTGTCGCGTATGGGAACTGCTACCTCTATTCCGATTTTTCGAGCGATTTCTCCAAAAGCATTGTTTCCGACCAGCGCAATACTGTTTGGGATTCCTATAGACTCAAAATAAGCGGACATTACTATATTTAACTCATGATTATGCGTTGCGCAGATAGCCAAATCGTATTTATCAATTCCTTCTTCTTCTATAAAACCTTCTTCTGTAGCATCTGCACAAAATACCTTTACACCGTTAAATTTTTCTTCGGCAGCTTTTGCCCGCTCTTCATCGCTATCTATTATGCAAAATTCTTGTGTAGGAGAGCCTTCCTTTTTAAAAAGCCAAGTAACAAGATTTGATTTTCGCTGAATCAATTTTTCTAAAACGATTGTTCCTACTCGCCCTGCACCGACTATTGCAACTTTCTTTATCTTTTTTACCTTTGCACCGCAAAGTTTTAAAAATTCAGGAATATCATCTTTTAAAATGAGCGCACCCAAACAATCTTCCGCGTGAATTATTGTCTCGCCACTTGGAAGTCTAGTTTCACCATCTGTTTCTACATACGCAATTAGAACAGGAATATCTGTTATCTTTCTAACATTTACAAGCTGTTGATTTTCGAGTTTGCTCCCCTTTTCGACACAAACCCTTATAAGTTCATATTCATCACCCAAAGGCATAACATCTGTTATTGTTCCATGCTTTGCTGCATTTGCAATCGCTTCCGCCGCTTCTACATCTGGATGAACCATATAATCTATGCCGTAAAGTGGACGTACTCTTTCGTTTTTTTCTACGGAAGCAGTGTCAACATAATAGGCATAATTTCTGACTCTCGCGATTTTTACGACATTTGGATAAACAGCGTCAACCAATGAGCAAGTTATCATATTGACTTCGTCGTTTGATGTTACACATACCAAAGCATCGGCTTCTTTTATGCCTGCATTTTCTAAAGTTTGAAGATTGTTTCCCTCTGCCTGAATAACATCGCAGTCCAAACTGTTGGAGGCATGGCGAACAGTTTCTTCATCATTATCGATTAAAACTACATCGTTTTTTCCGTTTACAAGACGCTTTGCAAGTTGAATTCCTGTAAATCCAGCACCTACTATTACGATTTTCATATTCCGATTATACCTTTTTTTGTTCCTTGCTGTCATCACGATTAAAAATCGCTCACAAAATTGATTTTTATCGCAATGTTAAAGCATGCAATCTAAAACTAGACGATTCCACGCAATATAAAGTCTTTTCATTTTTTTGCAAAAGTTATATGTTTTACCTGTCGCATTGACCGTCGTTGACGGCAGTGACGCTTAAAAATCCACATCAAATGGCTTTTGCCTAAGTAGACTTGATCTAAAGGACAGGTACTATGATACTAACGCTCGATGTTGGAAATTCCAATACGACTGGTGGTGTGTTCAAGGACGATAAACTGATATTTCAGTTTAGGCAGACCACAAATCAAAATTCATCTTCAGATGAAATTGGAATTTTCTTTCGCTCGCTATTTCGGGAAAATCAAATTGACCCGACTCAAATCACAGAAATTGGAATCTGCTCTGTAGTTCCTCCAATCAATTATTCACTTTCAAATGGAATTCTAAAATATTTTGGAATTGAACCTTTATTCATTCAAGCAGGAATTAAAACTGGCCTAAAATTGAAAACTCCAAATCCAAAAGAGATTGGGGCAGACTTGATTGCAGATTCAATCGGTGCAATCGCCGCTTGCCCAAACACAGATTTGATAATCGTAGATTTGGGGACAGCAACCACGATTCACGCAGTAACAAAAGAGCGCGAATATCTTGGAGGCTCAATCTTAACGGGTCTAAAAATAGGCGTTCAAGCATTGGCACAAGCAACTTCAAAACTTCCACACGTAGACATAAAAAAAGCAGATAAAGCCTGCGCCACCTGCACAATCGAAGCGATTCAATCTGGAATATACTTTGGAACTGCTGGTGCAATTAAAGAAATTTGCAAAACGATAAATGCAGAAGTTTTTAAAAACTCAAACGCAAAGATAATCGGCACTGGCGGCTTTTCGAAGATTTTTGACTCATACGGAATTTTTGACAAAACGATTCCAGAATTAACTCTGCTTGGCGTAAAAAAAGCGTTGGAATTAAATCGCCAGTAAGTTTTAAACAATTTTAATCAATTCAATCGAAATATTTTTAAGGAATTACAAATGAAAAAACCAATAAAAACAATTTTTGCAACAGCGATAGCATTTGCATTCTCATTTGTGCTGTTTTCGTGCTCAACTGAAAAAAATGCAGATACTCTTAGAATGAATATGGTTTCTGAACCAGACAGTTTTTTCCCTTGGAAGTCTGCCGCTGCAGAAACCGCTGCCGTAACAGACAATATTTTTGAAGGTCTTTTAAAATTCGACGAAAAAGGAAGCCTATATCCAGCCCTTGCAGAAAACTGGTCCATTTCTGAAGATTTTTTGACCTACACTTTTAATTTAAGAAAAGGCGTAAAATTTCATAATGGCGCAGAATTCACTTCGGAAGACTGCCTTTACACATATAAAAATCTTGCAGGTTTGGATGGGCTTTCTCCGCAATCCGACAAAATGCTGATTGTAAAAAGTGTTTCCGCTCCAGACAAATACACTTTTATCGTAGAATTAAAAAGTCCGTATTCTGCATTTTTGATGCTTGCAAGCGACAGCCCAATCCTTTTAAAAGACTATTCCGAAAATGAAAAATTCCCAATCGGAACAGGTCCATACAAATTCGTTTCTTATTCGTTGCATGAAAAAATCACCTTGCAAAAAAATGATGAATATTACGACAAACAGCGCTCAGGAAAAATAAAAAATATCGAAATCTACATAATGACAGACGAAAACGCTTCTATTTCTGCACTGCAATCCGGGCAGCTCGACATTGTGCAGATGGTTACCGGCATAAATGCAAAAGCACTGGAAGGAAGATACAATGTAATAAGTCATCCACAAAATATGGTTCAAATTTTAGGACTAAATAATTTTTATCCGCCACTTTCTGATATAAACGTTCGAAAAGCGATAACTTGTGCTATAGACAAGCAGGAAATTATCAACGGAGTTTTTGACGGTTTTGCAACACCTCTCTACTCAAATTTTAGTCCAATTCTTGCTGAATTTTATAACGATAAGCTTTCAAAACTTTTTGTGCACGATATTCAAAAGGCAAAGGATTATATGGCTCGCTCAAATTACAAAAATGGATTTGACCTTGCAATAACAGTACCTGCAAATTACCAACCTCATGTAGACACCGCACAACTTATTGCAAATCAGTTAAAGCCTTTGGGAATAAATTGCACGATAGTTCCTGTTGAATGGACAACTTGGCTCGAAAAGGTATATACAAAATTTGACTATCAATCGACTGTAATCGGGTTTGCAGGAAAAATTGATCCAGCAGAAGTGTTACGAAGGTATTGTTCAAACTATAAAAGAAATTTTACAAACTTTAAAAATGCCGAATATGATGAAATTTTTAATAAGGCCGAAAACGAAATCGAGCTAAAAAAACGTGCACAATATTTTAAAGATTGCCAAGAAATCTTAACAAAAGAATGTGCAGCAGTATTTATCTGCGACCCAGGACGAAATATCGTTACAACAAAAAATATTGCAGGTTATACGCCTTACCCGGTTTCTATGTATGATTTTTCAAAAATCTATTTTGTAAAATAAAATGAGCGATAAAAATTGAAGTTCTATATAAAAAAATTATTCGATTTTTTAACAACTCTTCTTCTTGTAACTGTAGTAACTTTTGTAACTTTTAATGTGTTGCCTGGAAATCCAGCACTCGCAATTTTAGGTCCAGACGCACAAGAAGCGCAGATACAAAATATGGAAGTTCAATTAGGGCTTGATAAACCCTTAATCGTACGATATTCAAACTGGATAAAAAATGCTTTGCGTGGCGATTTAGGAATTTCGTACAAGTATAATCAAAAAGTCAGTCTGCTGATTTACGATGCAATAAAAACTACTGCCTTTTTAGCCCTTATCTCTTTGATTTTTACTATAGCGCTGGGAGTTTTTTTTGGGATTTTATTCGCTCGGTTTAGAAAAATACTTTTATGGAAAAGTCTCTCAACCTTGAGTCAAATCTGGGTTTCGATTCCATCATTTTGTACGGCACTGATTTTGATTTTAATTTTTTCTGTCGGCTTAAAACTTTTACCGTCTGTCGGTTCATCGAGCATTTTAAGTTTTTTGCTTCCGTCGCTTGCAATCTCGCTCGGTTCTTCTTCAATATTCTGCCGTTACATAAAAGTTAGCATAGAAAATGAATTAAAGCAGGATTATGTAAGGACAGCGCGCAGCAAAGGATTAACAGAAAATCAAATCATAATAAGGCACGTGTTAAAAAACGCATTGATACCTTCAATTACAACGCTCGGACTTATATGTGCAGATATTTTTGGAGGTAGCATAATAATAGAAAATGTATTTTCGCTTTCTGGAGTTGGAAAATTGATTATCAATTCTATTTCTTCGCGTGATTTTCCACTTTTGCAGGGATTAACCTTGTATCTTGCAGCGATAACGCTCATCTGCAATTTTGCAGTTGATATTTTATATTCAATAATCGATCCACGAATTAGAGGAGGGAAAAAATAAAACCTAGCAGACAAAAGAATCTGTAACGCCAAACGATTTACAGATAACTCTAAAAAGTTCGTCTGGTTCTGGCATTTTACCAACGCCATCGTCGCCACAAGCAAGCCGACCTTTTGCAGCGTCCAAAATTTGAATGCCGAATTTTCTGCAAATATCAAAATTGTTCTGCGTTACTGGATTTTCGTACATAGCAGTGTTCATTGCAGGGCTTATGATTTTTTTGCAAGAAGAAGCAAGAAAGGTTGTTGTTAGCATATCATCTGCAATGCCATGAGCAATTTTTGCTATTGTATTTGCAGTAGCTGGAGCAATCACAAAAATATCGGCTTTTTTTGCAAGAGAAACGTGTTTTACATCAAAGTCAAAATTGCGATCAAAAGTATCTGTAAGGCATTTGTTGCAGGACAAAGTTTCAAAAGTTATTGGCGTAATAAAATTGAGTGCATTTTTCGTCATTATCACATGAACTTGTGCATGAGCTTTTACAAGCAAGCTTACAAGGCTTGCACTTTTATAACAGGCGATACTTCCGGTAACGCCTAAAATTACAGTTTTTCCTTTTAACATACGGAAAAAGTTATTTTAAAATTCATTTGCGGTCAAGACGCAGTAAAACAAACGAGGAAATAAGATGATAAAAAAAATTTGGGAGAATAAAACTTTTTTTGTTGGATTTTGTATGTTCTCTTTTATCATTTTGATTATGGTTTTAGGACTCATACATCTTCCATACGATTATGAGGCAACAGATTCTTCGTTAAAATTAAAGGGATTAAGCATTGTTCATCTTTTTGGAACAGACAATTTAGGCAGAGACGTTTTAAGCAGAATTTTAGTTGGAATAAGAATTTCTGTTCTAATCGGTTTTATCGTTATGATTTTTGGGCTTGTAACAGGGCTAATTCTTGGTTCTATTGCAGGCTGGTTTGGCGGTTTTATAGACGCTTTTATAATGAAACTGATAAGCGTTCAAATGGCTTTTCCTGGAATTCTTCTTGCGTTGATGCTTGCCGCGGTATTTGAGCCGAGCATAAAAATAACAATTTTAGCTTTGTGCATAATGAGCGTTCCACGATTTACAAGGATTACGCGAGCTGGATATATAAAACTAAAAAATTCAATTTTTGTTCAAGCGGCAATCGTTCGTGGAGCAGGAAATTTTCGCATAATGTACATTCATATTTTGCCAAATATTTTGAGTGAACTTTTAGTAACTGCAACATTTTCTTTTTCAATGGCAATATTGAGCGAGTCAGGATTGAGTTATCTTGGACTTGGCGTTAAACCTCCGTATCCGAGTTTTGGAAGAATGTTAAACGATGCACAGCATTACATATTCACAAATCCGCTGGGAGTTTTAATTCCGCTATTGTTTTTGGCAATTTTGGTTTTTTCTCTAAATTTGATGGGCGATGGAATTGCAGAGGTAAACAGAAATTAAATTATGGAAGATTTATTAAAGATAAGAAATTTAAAAGTTGAATTCTCATCAAAGCAAAAAACTTTTCAGGCATTAAAAGGCATAAATTTAGAAGTTAAAAAAGGTGAATTTGTGGCACTCGTCGGGGAGTCCGGCTCTGGCAAATCGATGACCGCGTTAAGCATAATGAACCTTCTCCCAGAAAGCGCAAAAATAACCGCAGGCACAATAGATTTTTCTGGCAAAAACAAATCGATAATATTTCAAGAACCAATGACAAGCCTGAATCCGCTTATAAAAATAAAAAAACAGATTGAAGAATCCGCACTGGTTGCAGGCACAGAACGTTCTATGGCAGAAAAAAAAGCGAGAGAACTTGCAAAAATGACCGGCCTTTTAGACACGGATAGAATTTTAAACAGCTATCCGTATGAACTTTCTGGCGGAATGAGGCAAAGGGTTATGATTGCAAGTGCCTTGATGACAAATCCTGAACTTTTAATTGCAGACGAACCGACTACCGCCCTCGACATTTCCACACAAAATGAAATTTTAAAAATTTTTTGCGATTTAAAACAGCAGTTCAACACGGCGCTTCTTTTGATAACTCACGATTTTTCTGTCGTAAAAAAAATCTGCGAGCGTATTTACATAATGTACAAAGGACAAATCGTAGAACAAGGCTCAATCGAAAAGATTTTTTCTTCGCCAGAACATCCTTACACGCAGGCACTTTTAAATTCGATTCCAAATGCAAAAAATCGCAATAAAAAACTCCCGCTATATTTTGAACAGGAGATAATAAATTGACCGAAACAATCCTGGAATGCAAAAATCTGCATAAATCTTTTAAAACAAAAAATTCCACAATAAAAGCTGTTGATGGAATAAATCTCTCTGTAAAACGCGGCGAATGTTACGGTTTGGTTGGAGAGTCGGGGTCTGGAAAATCAACTTTGAGCAGTTTGATATGCGCAATTCAAAATGCAGATTCGGGGGAAATAATTTTTGACGGACAAAAGATTTTTGATAAAAAAGAAAATTCAAAAAATCTTTTTCAAAAAAAAAGGTTGCAAACTTCAAAGAAGATAAAAGAATTCAGAAAAAAATGTCAGATAATTTTTCAGGATTCATCTTCATCACTAAACCCAAAAATGAAAATCGCTTCAATAATTGAAGAACCTTTGATAATTCATAAAATCGCAAAATCAAAAAAAGAACGGCTCGGTCTTGTAAACGAAATGAGAACGCTGGTCGGGCTTCCACCAGACTGTCTTGAAAAATATCCATCACAACTTTCTGGCGGGCAAAGGCAAAGAGTTGCAATAGCAGCTGCAATGATTTTAAAACCCGAATTTGTAATCTGCGATGAATGCGTGAGCGCGTTGGACGTTTTAATTCAATCTCAAATATTAAACTTGTTAAAATCCATGCAAAAATCATTAAATCTCACATATATTTTTATAAGCCACAATCTAAATGTTGTTGCATATATGGCCGACAGAATTGGAGTAATGTACAGAGGCAAAATAATTGAAGAAAAAACTACGGACGAACTTTTAGAAAATCCAGAACAAAGTTACACAAAATCGCTTTTATTTGCTGCTGGATTATTAGATTCAAACGACTAACTGAATAGTTTTGCTACAAGTTCGTACAACTAAAACTACCGATGATTAGTCGATTTAATGCCTAACTTTTACATCATAAAAAAGCACATTACCAAAAACATCGCCAACTGCGTAAAGCCCAAATCTGCCACCAACCCAATGTGCGTTTTCCGTGCCAAAATATTCGCTTTTCCATTTAAAAGTTTTAAAAAATACTCCAGATTCAACGCTAAACTGAACTGCTCCTGCATAAATGCTAAAAGGTATAAAATCCATTCTAAACTTTACAGTTTGATTTGCTTTCGAAAGTTTTATCGGTATTCGTATTTTCTCTTTTTCTGTGCGGACTTCATCTGTAAGTTCTTTATTTTGTGACTCTATATACACAAGGTCAAAACCGTTAAAAGTTCTTTCTACTGCAACAGAAGCGTATTCTTCTCCTGCAAAAATCATTCCAGCACGACATTTTTGCGGAAGTTCTTTTAAAACTGCACTAGCCGTAAAATAAAAACTTTCATATTTTATTTTTTGAGAAAGTACATTTGAAGAATTCCATAAAACTGGAAAGCCATTCTGAAACTGCGAAGATACATTGAGCACATTCAATCTAAATGATTCAGCAGCTTTATTTTGTGGTCCAACCTGAGTTGCAAAACTGTCATCATGATTGCCATTCCATTGCCATTCCAAAGATGCTCCTTCAAACGCACGCACATTTTTTATCGTTATATTTGAATCAAATAATTTAGATTTTTTAACTTTTGGATATAGATATTTTTCAACAGGCTCGCCCGGCCATACTCCTGTTTTTACGGAAGACCCAACCAAAGGCCAATTATTTCGCCAAGCAACAGGTTCAAGATTTACAACTCTGCCGTAAATTCCCCGCTCTTGAAAATGAATAAACCAGTCTTCGCCTAGTGCAGTTGTAACCAAAGCACCTTGGTGAGGACCATTTATCTCTGTAGAGCCTTGTTCTAAGACAATTTTTTCTTCATAAGGGCCTTCTATATTTTTAGAGCGCAATACAGTTTGCCATCCGTCTGTAACTCCACCTGCTGGAGCAAAAATATAATAATATCCGTTTCGCTTATAAACTTTTGGCCCTTCGATTGTAGGTTGAGTTTTTGTTCCATCAAAAATAAAACGGTCTTCACCAGTACAAACCAAATTTTTATCATCAAAATCCAAAATTCCTATCTTGCTGTTAAAACCACATCGGCTCCTTGCATAAGCGTGAACAATATAAGCTTTTCCATCTTCATCCCAAAATAAACAAGGATCTATAAAACCTTTTGCATGAAAAATCTCTTTTAAAGGCGACCACTTCCCCAAAATATTTTCTGTTTGAGTGATATAAATTCCTTCGTCTGGGAACCCTACAGTAATATAATACATTCCATCGTGATACGCAAAAGACGGTGCCCAAATTCCTTCTGCATTTTGAGGATATTTATAGCGAGCAATCGGGATATTTTCCACAGCATAATTAACGAGTTTCCAGTCAACCAAATTTTTAGAGGTTAAAATAGGAAGTCCTGGAGTAAAATTAAAACTAGAAGCAACTAAAAAAAAGTCTTCGCCAACTCTAATGACATCAGGATCGGAATAATCACATAGAATGATAGGATTTTTGTACATGCAAAATATTTTAGCACGGTTCAAGTATTAAATCGAATTTCTGCAATAGTTTTTATTTCTAAAATTTTTGGTTCTATAAAAGAATACAAGTCTGGTCTTGATTCCAATGCGTTTTTTATATTTTTTAACTCTTCGTAAAATATTTGCTTATATTTTTTTTGTGCCAATTTTTTTAATGTTGCAGGAACAAGGCGAATATACTTTTTTTCATTCCCATTTTTTTCTGTACAAAGCAAAAGGAGTTGTTCAAGTTCTTCTTTTTTTGTAGTGCAAATCGTTTTTTCAAGAACAGTAAGTATTTTAAAAAGTTTATCGCTATTAAATGAATAAAAATTTTCTGGAATTCCAAGCGTAAATTTATCTTTACATGGAAATTCAATTTTTTTATTTCCTAATTTTAAAATCGCTTTTTCATCTGTAAAACTGTCGAATTCTCTTTCCAAACGGTGTCGATAAAATCTTCGCTTTAAAAGCATTAAAACTTTTTTTTCTAAAATTATCCTGTCGATTTTTTCTTCACATTCTTTTAAAGCTTTTCGTTGTGTGTCTATTACGAGTATGAATTCTATATCCGCATTAACACGGCTGTTGCTCTGTTTGCCACCGCGATATGTAGTATAAGTGCTGGTTACGATTGAAACATAACCCCTTTCCAAAGCGATTTTTTTCATCTGCTCAAATGGAATTATTCCGTCGGAACTGTAACTTATCAAAATTAAATCTGCATTTATGTTTTTAATCAGCTCGCTGAATGCTGCCACGGCTGTGTCCTTATAGCAATATTTTGAGCGAGTTTTTATCCAATCGGAGCGAATCCCTGCTTTATTTTTTAAAACACCTTTCTCGTTAAGTTCAAGAGGTTCTGGAATTTTATCCCAACATGCAATCGTATTTAAAATGTGATAGTTGCTCCCGTATTGGTGTTGGTTATATGGAGGGTCTAAATAAACGACATCCATTTTTGGAAGTTTTTTGACCAAGCAATTTGCGTCTTCGTTATACACAAAAACTGGAGCCTTGCCGTCAATCAATTCTGGCAGATTCAATTTTATAGGCGATAAAATTCGCTTTAGAGCATCTTTCCCATGACCGCCAAATTCTTTATGAAAAGCCTTAAAAACTCCGCTCGTATTTGTATGAGTTGCCGCCTCGTACAATAAATTTGCAATCAGAACGTTGCGCAAAACCTCATTTTTTGGAGAGGTTTCAGGAAATTCTTTTTCGATATGATTTCGAATTTTATCTATGGCAAGTGCATTTTGTCGCGTATAAAAAAGACGCTCGGTCTTATAATCCGCTTCCAGGATATCATCGCTTTTTGGAGCGTAATATTTTGCGATGTAACAGTCTTTATCCTGTGGGCAAGGAAGAGAATTCATTTTATTAAGAAAAGATAAAAACTCTTCATCGGTATTAAAAAAATTTTTAAGTGATTTTTTGTCCGCTTTTACACAGCCTTCTGCAATGATTTTTGCATAAGGTTCCCAGTCGTTGCAATGAACTTCAAATCCCAAAAATTTTGCAAATCTGCTTACAACTGCACTTCCGCTGAATAAATCTGCAAATTTCAGTTGTTTTGAAAAATCAATTCCAGATTCTTCTAACGCCTTATAAATTAAAGAAAGCAATTTTCGTTTGTTTCCAATGTATGCGATTATCTGTTTGGTTAAATAAGGCGAATCAAAATCCATAAACAAATTCTATCAGAAAAATTTGCGTTATTCTATAAAGCGTAAATCTGTAAATTTTCAAAAAACGATTGGCTTTTTATGTCAATTTTTGAATGAAAAATTTTAACAAAACAAGTCGATTTCTCATCTCAAAATTTTAATCGAAAATTTGAAATCATAAAAATTCTAATCCGCGTTTTCAACTAAAAGCTCGTTTATTCAGTATTTTTTTTACTTATGTTATAATCCGCATTATGAAAACCACGCCAGACTACACAGTCATTTACAACGATGAAGATATTTTAGTTTTAAATAAGCGTTCGGGACTTTTAATAGCAGCAGACCGTTATGATGAAGCTGCCCCTCGTCTTGATTTAGAAGCAGAAAAAGAATTTGGTAAACTTTTTGCAATCCATAGAATAGATAAAGACACCTCTGGATGCGTAATATATGCAAAAAATCCTGAATCGCATCGAAACCTTTCAATTCAATTTGAAGAACGCAAAGTAGAAAAAATCTACCACTGTCTAGTAAATGGAAGACCTCTTTGGCAGACAGAAACAGTTAAATCAAAATTATTGCCAGATGGAGATGCACGCCATAGAACAATCGTAAATACAAAATTTGGGAAACCTTCGGTAACAGAATTTCGCCTTATAGGAGTATGCGGTCCTTACAGTTGGATAGAAGCCCGCCCAATCACAGGAAGAACACATCAAATTAGAGCACACCTTCGTTCAATAGACCTTTCAATCGTTTGCGACCCACTATATTCTGGAAACCAAAAACCAGTCTGCCTTTCAGATATAAAAAAACGATGGAACGGAGACACGTTAACAGAACGTCCCCTATTAAACAGACTTGCACTCCATGCATACAGCATAAAAATTGAACATCCAAAAACTACCGAGCCTATGACATTTACAGCACCTTATCCAAAAGATATGGAAGCAACACGCAAACAACTTCTAAGCATCTTTGGAGTTGACCCGTTGGCTTAGTTACAAAAACCGGTGTTCCGGGCGCCCCTACGGTTGGTCCAAAGGACCGGCTACGCCGCCCTCCACCCCGGGCTAAGATTTTTCGAGTTGGTATGTAAAAAAAGAGCGGATGATATACAAATTAACAAAAATAAAGATAACTAAATTGATTTCTATCTCTTGTCTTCTTTTTCTTTTTTCAACGTTCGCATATGCACAAACAACCACAAACGAAAAAACAACGACCGAAAAAAAAAGCAGTTCTTCCGCAAAAAAAGAATTTTCGTTAAAAATAGAACCTTTTTTAAGCATAAAAAATGGGAACCTTGGCGAATATGTATTTTTAGATGAACCTCAAAAATCGTCAGATTCGGGAAAAACACCAGATAATAAATTGAGCCATTTAAACTGGCAGATAAAAAATGAAATATTCATCGGGACAAAATTCACTGCAGAGTTTAAACACCTTTTTGCGCAAATAAAATTGACTTCGGCAATTCCTCAATCCAGCGGAATCATAAGCGATAGCGATTGGAAAAACATAATGAGTCCAACCTTATCTGAACACCAAGCATATAAAACAAATTATTCAGAAAGCGACAACTACATTAATTATGACTATTCATTTTCGATAAGTGGAGGCTGGAATTTTAATCCAATATCAACTCTAAAAATCAATCCAAATCTGGAACTTGAATATTCAAAAATAAAATTTACCGCAAAAGGCGGCTGGAAATCATACGGAAAACTCGCAACGGATTCTAACGGCAACTCTTTTTATTATCCTTGGAATGATGAAAACACAACTCATATCGACAAAGGAAATATGCCTTCCAATGCGATTGTTCTTGAATACATGCGAGAAACAACATCCTTTTGGATGGGGCTTGATATAGGTTATATTTTTAATTCAAAGTTAACATTTAAAAAAGATTTGGCATTAAATTTTGGATTTAAAATCGCTCCGTATATCTACACTTTTAATCAAGATGACCATCCTTATAGGGCAACCAAACATTTTACAGATATCTGCGAAGGCTTTTTTAAAACCTTTAAAATTTCCCAAGATTTTTCTTATTTTTTTACAAAGGATTTTGCTTTAAACTTAAATATTACATATTCAAAATTATTTACGATTTCTGGTGTAACCTATAGTTCAAACGATAAAAAAACTTGGTCAAAAAGCAACGATTCTCAAGGTGGAGCCTCTGCTTCAACCTTTGAAATTTCATTCGGTTGCAAATATAACTTTTTACAATTTTAATTTTCCTCAATTCCTTATTTTATGTTATAATTTATTCGCAAGCGTAAAGACAAAATCCTTTTATAATTTGTTGGAGGCTAGATTATGAAAAAAATTATAACTATAAGTCGCGAATTTGGTTCTGGTGGAAGATTGATTGGGAAACTCGTTGCAGAAGCGCTTGACTATACTTTTTATGACAAAGAGATTATAGATATGGCAGCACAAGAGAGCGGACTTTCGGCAGATTTTATTAAAAACACAGAACAAAATATTTCTTCAGGCTTTTTGTATAATCTTCTTTTGGGAACAAGTTATTCTGGAACGGCAAGCAATGCTGCTCAAAGCATAGCAGGAAATCAAATACTCCCATTGGCAGATCAAGTTTTTAATGCAGAGCGAAAAATCATTTTAGAGCTCGCAAAAAAAAGCAACTGCGTAATAGTTGGTCGCTGTGCAGATTATATATTGAGCAATTCACAAGAAATCAATAAAAAAGATTTGTTAAATGTTTTTATCTATGGAGATTTGGACGACAAATTAAAAAGAATCGAAGAACTCTATCATGAACCAGAAATGGCTGCAAAAAAGAATGTTATACAAATAGACAAACGCAGAGCAAATCACTACAACACTTTTACAGAAAACACTTGGGGCGAACGAAAAAACTACGATTTAATGATAAACAGTTCTTCGGCAGGCGTAGAAGGCACTGCTAAATTGATAGTAGATATTGCACGCAAATAATTTTAAGGAAGAGTGATTCTTACACTTTTTATTCTTCTTTGACTTTGGTCCTCTACTTTGTAGAGGATTTCATTTTTTCGGATAGTTTCGCCTGCCTCTGGCAGACAATCAAATTGTTCCAAAAGCCAGCCTGCCAAAGTATCGTAATTGTCGCTTTCTAGGTTGAGTTTTAAAAGTTCATTAACATCATCAATTCGCATATCGCCAGGAACCAAAAATTCCTTGGAAGTTACAGGCACTATCAAAGCTTCTGGAGGAACTTCTTTTTGCTCAACATGAACACTGTGCCCAAAAACTGCCCGCATAATATCATCCATAGTTACAATCCCGACATTAGAACCGTTTTCATCAACAGCAACTGCAAAATTTGCATTTTCACGCCTGAATTTTTGCAAAAGTTCTGTTGCCGTCATCGTCTTAGGAATAAAAAGTGCAGGCCGCATACAACGAACTGCAAGGTTTTTGGAATCTTTTCTAACTCTGCCTGCCAAAAGGATATTTTTATAATACAAGACGCCTATCACATTTTCAAAATTTTCTTGGCAAACAGGAAGTCTGCTATATCCAGTTTCTGCAAAAATTTCTACAATTTGACTAAACGATGCATTTTCCGGGACAAACTGAACATGGCTTCTGTGACGCATTATGTCGTGAACCGTTAAATCTGTAAAATTAAAAATTCTGTAAAGCATTTTCTTTTCGCTAGATTCAAGAGTTCCTTCATTTTCTCCTACGGCAATGAGAGATTTTAGTTCTTCTTCAGTTATAAGCTCTTTATTTTCTTTAACAAATTTCGTTAAAACTCGAGTTATAAAACTCGTAATTGAAGAAAAAATACATACGACAGGAAAAAGAATTTTTTCTACGATTATTAAAATTCCTGCAAAAAGTCCCGCAACTTGAACTGGATAAACGGAAGCCACAGTTTTTGGCATAATTTCGCCAAATATTATCAAGATAAAGGCGATTACAAAGGTTGCGTATGCAGAACCTGCATCTCCAAATATTTTTATAGCAACAGTTGCCGCAATACCAGAGGTCAAAGCGGTTACAAAATTTATTCCAATTAAAATTAGAGAAAGAAGTTTGGCGGTATCTTTTTTTAAAAATTGGATTTTTTTTGCCGAACTGTGTTTTTTATTTCCATCTTTTTTAAGCATTTGATGCAAAGTAACACGATTTATTGAAAGAAACGCTGTTTCGCTCGCGGCAAAGAATGCAATTACACAGACTAAAAAAATATCAATTATCAATGGAAGCAAAATTTCATACAAAAAATTCAAAATCATTCACCTCCTGCAATTCTAGTGCAGTGAACGCTTTCAATTCTGAGAAAATCCATTGAATTTACTTCAAACCTATATTCGCCAACATCGATGAATTCTCCCGGAACTGGAATATGACCGAGTTTTTCGCAAATATAGCCTGCAATCGTTTCGTTATCGTGAGAGTCAAGTTTAATGTGCAATTCTTCTGCAAGGTCGGCAAGGCGTGCACTTCCGTCGAGCATATTATCATCTAAATTTTTTATGTGGACGGTTGTGGCTTTTCCTGCCTGTTCAAAATCATCCGCAATCGCTCCAAAAATTTCTCGTTCAATATCTTCGGTCGTTAAAATTCCATCCGTTCCTGAATATTCATCTATTACAATCGCAAAACTCTGTTTGTTTTTTCTGAGCAGTTCTTGTATAGAAGACATCTTTGTCGTTCCCGGAATAAAAAGCGGAGAACGCATATGCTGTTCAACTTTAAAATCGCTCCTAGAACCTTGGTAAAAAAGCAAGTCTTTTATGTATAACACGCCAATAATATTGTCGATGTTTTCATCTTTATAAACAGGAAAACGACTAAAACGCGTTTGCTCAGAAAGTTGAATTATATCCCTATAAGAAAAATCCGTTCCAATCGCTACAACTTCTGGACGCGGAACCATTATGTCGGTAGCGCTTAAATCTGTAAATTTAAAAACACGACTCATCATGTTTTTTTCGCCAGTCTCCAAGACCCCCTCTTCGCCACCAACATCTATAAAAGTCTTTATTTCTTCTTCTGTAAATGTTGCCTGTTTTTTTTGGGTATTGATTCCAAAGATATTCAGCAAGACGCGCGAAATCCCTGTAAAAAAAATTACAAATGGGCGCAAAACAAAAAAGAAAAACGAAACATAGCCGCTAAGTGCAAAAGAAAATTTTTCTGGATAGCGCGTCGTAAGACTTTTTGGAGTGATTTCTCCAAATATCAAAAGGGCAACGGTAGAAATAAAAGTTGCAACTCCAAGCCCCGCAGGTCCAAAGAGTTTTAAAAAGATAGAAGTTAGAACTACAGAAAGAGCAACGTTTACAATTTCGTTGCCGACAAGGAGCATATTCAAAAGTTCTTCTTTGCGTTCCAAAAGTTTTCCGGCACGAATCGCTTTTTTATCGCCCTTTTCTCGCAAAAAGTGAACTCGCAGTTTGTTTAAACCAAGAAATGCACTTTCTGACGCAGAAAAAAGCGAAGAAAGAAGAACACAAGTAAGAGCAATTATTATAAGAAGAATAAAATTATCCGTGGGATAGCCGTCCATAACATTCCTATAAATAAAATCATCTTTTTATTTTGCAGAATTTTGAGAATCAGCTGACGGCTGTTCTGCGTATCGTTCTTCCATCATACGCATCATGCTCAAAATAGTTTCTGCATAAGGACTTTCTGGAGAAGCATCATAAGCTTTTTTAAAATACTCTCCTACTTTTTGATAATCTGTAGTTCCGCTTTGTACAAAAAGAAATCCTGCCGTATAAAAACACTGCTGTTTTTCGTCAGGAGTTAAAAATTTATTTAAAGCCGCCTTTGCAAATTCTTCGCTTGCGGTGAGAGGGTCTTGATTCAGATACGCCTTTACCGCATTCGCATTTGCAAGAGCAACTACGTGCGTACCAACCATTCCTGTTTTGTTATTTTTATCTGCCTTTATGTAATAGGCGCTAAAATCCTGCAACAAAAAGCGAAGTTGTGGGTCGGTAATTTCAAACAATTTATTGATTGCATTGAGCCTGTCTTCTTTTTTTCCTTTTGTAGCAGAAGTCAAAAGATTTTCATATTCCGTAATTTTTGTAGAAAGTGTTTCATAAAATTTAAAGAAATCATCTGCGGATTTTGGTTCTTTATCAAAAATAATTTCCGAAATAACATAGCCTTCTTTTGTGAGCAAAAAGAATGAAGGAGTTGCCTGAATGTTATACATGGAAGCATCTTTAGAATTTTCTTCGAGTTTTGCCATTATCTGTTCTGCATTTTTCTTATCTTCTTCAGAAGCAGTTGGAGAAGGCATTGCAGATTCATAAAGCGAATTTGAAAAATCCAAATTTGCAAGAACATATTTTTTCTGCATTTCGCTCATAAATTCGTTGGTGTTAAAAACAGATTTTTTTAAAGAAGCGCTCGATTGGTCTTGGTCATCCCCAGAAAAAAACAGAAAGATTTTTTTATTCTCTTTTTGAGCGGCAGCCTTAGCATCTATGAGATTATCAATCCAAACTGTTGAATCAATATTTTTTGATGGTTTTCTGATATTTTCCTGAGTTTTATTTCCGCAACTCATAAAAAAAGTTGTAATTAAACAAATTACTGTTAGTTTTACAAAATTCATCATTTTTCCTTAAGTTTACAACTGCCTAATCTTAGAATCAGTTGTATATCAATTTTTATTTAAAGTATCGAACGCCAGCCGCAAATATATTTTGGCAAGAATTTGCCTGCTTGTCGTAAGCGATATTTTTTATCAAATCTTCGCTGTATCCGCCTATGCCAAGAGTTCTTTCAGAGTGCCCCATTTTTCCGAGCACACGTCCGTCTGGGCTTGTAAGACCTTCGATTGCATAAGCAGAACCGTTTGGATTATCTGGCTCATTCATAGTAGGAATTCCGTTTCCATCGCAATACTGGCTAAAAATCTGACCTTTTTCAAATAGCGACTTTGCAAGACTTTCCTGCATTATGATTCTGCCTTCGCCGTGGCTTGCAGGAACATAATGAGGTCTTTCGTCCAATACGGTTTTATCCAGAGCCCAAGGAGAAGTGGCACTAACCATTCGCGTTCTTACAACGCGGCTTATATGGCGATGAATGTTGTTATAGGTCAAAGTTGGATTTTCCTCTTTTGATTCTACAATTTTTCCAAACGGCAAGAGCCCTGTTTTTATCAACGCCTGAAATCCGTTACAAATGCCAAGGATAAGACCGTCCTTATTTTCCAAATGCGCAGTTATCGCGTCTGCAATTCGTTTTTCTCTTATGACGTTTGCAATGAATTTGCCAGAACCGTCCGGCTCGTCCCCCGCAGAAAATCCGCCAGAAAATGCCAAAATCTGCGATTGTGAAATTTCATTTTCGAATGAATTAAGGCTTTCTTCCAAATCTTGAAGCGTTCTATTTCTAAATACAAAAATTTTAGAATCTGCACCAGCAAGGTTAAATGCACGCGCCATATCAAACTCGCAATTTGTTCCAGGGAAAACAGGAATGATGACTCTAGGTTTTGATTTTGATTTATTTAAAACTGTAAATGAATCTTTTTTAGAACGAGCATCTTGGAGAGAAGGATGAACACTCTTTGCCCAATCATTCAATTCTTCATTCTTTTTAGAACTAACAGGAGGGAACACTTTAGAAAGTTTTTCTTCCCAAGCAGAATAAAGTTCATCGAGCGAAATTTCTGTTAATGGCAAAGGATTTAAGCCAGACATTGCAATGCTTATCATCTTGTCTTGCTGAGTGTTTCCAATGCGGACAACTGTCGTGTTTACAAATCCGTTTGATTCAAATTTTTCATCTTCGGTTTCGACAATTATTGAGCCGTATAAAGGAGTAAACAAATCCGCAATCGTATTATTCACATTTCTGTGGAATCCCAAAGCAGTTGCACTTGAAGGAATCGCCGTAAGCTGAACTCCAATTCTGTTTCCAAATGCCATCTTTGTTATGGCCTCTGCAATTCCACCTGCACCAACAGGATACATTGCAAGAATTTTTCCTGCCTTGTTAGCCTCGTAAAGTGCATCTGAGTTCTTTTTGAATGTTTGCCAGTCTGGAGCAAGTTCCGAAGAATAAGGAGTTTGTACTAAATATATAAAGCTTCCTATCTTTTTAAATGAACCTGATTGAACATTTTTTGCTTCGTCATGAGCAACTGCAAAAGAAACCAAAGTATGCGGAACGTTCATATCTTTAAAAGTTCCAGACATAGAATCTTTGCCACCAATAGAAGCACAGCCCATTTCTTTTTGTGCGTCTACCGCTCCCAAAAGAGCCGCCGCAGGATAACCCCAAGTTTTATCGTCCACAGTTCTACCAAAAAATTCTTGGTACGACATGCGGCTTGTGCTAGCTTTTCCACCAGCACAACTAATTTTTGTAAGTGAAGAAAGAATTGCTGTCTGTGCTCCATGCCAAGAAGACCACTGTGCAACTCTAGGGTCATAACCATAAGACATCAAACTTACAGTAGAAGTTTCTCTAGGAGAAAGAACAGGAATTTTTGCAGACATAGCACATTCTGGAGTTCCCTGATGTTTTCCGCCAAATGGGAACAACACAGTGGAAGAGCCTATAGAACCGTCAAATCTTTCCTGCAATCCTCGCTGCGAACAACAAGCAAGGTCGCCTATATTTGCGATAAAGGCATTTTTTATCTGTTCTTTAGAGGGCACATTTGCCGCGCTTTCACCAGTTGCATAGGCACATTCACCCAGAGCATCTTTTACGCTTTCTAAAGGTTCTACCAAGGGAGAAACATCCACAGGAGCAGGATCTACAATTTGAGCCTTAGCGTAATGAGGTGCTCCAGCGGAATCCAAAAAGGAGCGATCCAAATCAACAATCGTTTTTCCGCGCCACTTCATTGTAAGTTTATTTTTGTCCGTTACAGTGGCAACAACAACGGCATTTAGATTTTCTAAATTGCAGAATTTTATGAATTTTTCGACATCGCTTGAGCGAACAACAACCGCCATTCTTTCCTGCGATTCAGAAATAGCAAGTTCGGTGCCGTTTAAACCTTCGTATTTTTTAGGAACAGAATCAAGATTTATATCAAGTCCTGGTGCAAGTTCTCCAACCGCAACAGAAACTCCCCCAGCGCCAAAATCGTTAGAGCGGCGAATCATTTTGCTAACTTCTGGATTTCTAAAGAGGCGTTGAATTTTTCGCTCTTCTACAGCGTTTCCTTTTTGAACTTCGGCAGCAGCAGTTGTTACAGATTTTTCCGTATGAACTTTAGAAGAACCAGTTGCTCCACCAATTCCATCGCGTCCTGTTCCGCCACCAAGCAATATAATAATGTCGCCAGCTTCTGGAGTTTCGCGCATTACAGTTGAATAAGGGCTTGCCCCTATTACAGCACCTAATTCCATGCGTTTTGCAACAAACCCAGGATGATAAATTTCTGCAACCTGCCCAGTTGTAAGACCAATTTGGTTACCATAAGAAGAAAACCCTTGAGCCGCCTCTCTACATAATTTTAATTGAGGCAATTTACCAGACAAAGTTTTATCCATTGAAACGGTCGGATCTCCAGCACCTGTTACGCGCATAGACTGATAAACCCAACTTCTTCCAGAAAGAGGATCTCTTATAGCGCCACCAATACAGGTTGCCGCTCCACCAAAAGGCTCAATTTCTGTAGGATGATTATGAGTTTCGTTTTTAAACTGCAAAAGCCAGCGTTCAACTTCTTCGTTACCTTTTTCAATCGGATTTCCATCTTTATCCGTCGTATAGCGAACATCAACAAAAATCGAGCAGGCATTGTTTTCTTCAGAAACTTCAAGGTCATTAAGAAACCCATGTTTTTTAAGATATTTGCCACCAATTGTTGCCATATCCATCAAAGTCAAAGGCTTATCTTTTCTTTTTGCATAAAGTTCTGTGTGCATAGCCTTGTAATTTTCAAGCGACTTTTTAAAAAGTTTAGCATAAGGACCTTTTTTGATTTTTATATCTTTAAGAACAGTATTAAAAGTTGTGTGGCGGCAGTGGTCAGACCAATAAGTATCCAAAACACGAATTTCCGTTTCAGTAGGATTTCTTCCAATAGATTTAAAATATTTCTGTAAAAAAACAAGATCAGCCAAATCCATTGCAAGACCCATCTTAGCCAAGAACACAGCAAGCTCTTTTTTGCCAAGGCTCGTAAAACCTTCAACAACAGGCACGTCTCCCGGTTCTTCAGTTTTAATTTCAAGAGTTTGTGGAATTTCTTTAGAAGCGAGCCTGCTATCCACAGGATTTATAAGATAATTTTGAATTTTAGAAGCTTCGTCCGCAGAAACATTTCCAGAAAGAATAACCATCTTCGCACAGCGTACCCTTGGAGGCAAGTCTTCAACTTGCATACTATCTTTAAGCGATTGCCTTAAAAGCACCAAGCATTGTTCAGCAGAATCGGCTCTTTGGTCGTATTGCCCCGGAAGAAATTCCCAAACAATAACAGTATCAGAAGGTTCAGCTTTAACTTCCGAAAGAAGTATACTGTCGCTTTGTGGTTCAGAAAAAATTCTCGATGCACTAGCTTTAAATATTTCTTCCGAAACATTTTCAATGTCATAGCGATTAAAATAACGCACTCCTTTAACAGAAGAAATGCCCAAAAAACCGTTAATTTCCGACAAAATACCTTGCGCTTCACTTTCAAAGCCAGGTTTACGTTCTACATAAATACGAAACATTTTATTATTGTAATGATTTAGAAGAGCGAATTCAACGGAAAGAGCACAATACCGTTCTCGACCCGCTTTTACTGCAAGTCCTCGCAAGCACGCTTGCTGTGGTCTTTCCGTGGCAATCGGGGCTAGGCTTTATCGTTTTTAACAAAAACTTTTTCTCGATGCGCAATTTACAGACACAAAAAATTGAACTTTAAAAATAAAACTTAGCCCAGATGGTAGCGGCGCGTAGCGTTGGCGGCTTGCGCCAATGGAGCGACAGCGCAACCGCGGACAGCTGGTTGTGAACAGGCTCTTGCTCCTGTTTGCACTTGAACATATCCAACAAAAAATTATAGACTTGCCTTATGATAAAAACTGATTTAATAAGAGAATTCGTAGATTCAAAAGCGATTGAAGCTGTAGAAAAAATTATAGATACAGAAGATATTTCCGAGATAAACAGCCTTTCAACAGAGATTGCTGGAATTTTTAATACGGATTCTGACTTTGCAAACATTTTTGCAGGTGCAGATGACTCAAAATTGATTTCTTCATTCAAAAAAAACTTAACACTCTTAATTCAAAAAACTTGGGTAGAAAAAGACGACGAAACAATAAAAGAGCAGCTTTTATATAACCTTGAACAGTTTTGTGCTTATGCAGAAGACGGCAAATACAACAGCGAATACGCACGCTTTGGCCATATTTTGACCGATGTCGTTTACCTTATGTTTGGCAATATGTCAAAAGAAGAAAATTTTACCGAATACGCCTTGCGCATTGATCCACAGTTTGGAATTTTCTGGTGGTACATAAAAAACTTGCCAGAAAACGCAAACTTTTCAAACGAAAAATGCAGAGCACTCATTTTGATAGGAATGTATTTTTTGGCAAATTATTAAATGTAAACGCTTGTGTCGATACTTGCTGCTCACACTTTTTTTAACAAATATTGAAATACAAATTATTTGTGAGTGATTACTGCCAAAATACATATTCTTGAAAAAAACTAAAATCGTGTCTTGGAGATTTTTATGGATATAAACGCAATTTGTGGGTCCTTACGAAAAGCCTCTAATCGTCTTTCTTTGCAAACTGCTTTACAGTCGAGTATTTACATATTCTTGAAAAAAACTAAAATCGTGTCTTGGAGATTTTTATGGATATAAACGCAATTTGTGGGTCCTTACGAAAAGCCTCTAATCGTCTTTATTTGCAAACTGCTTTACAAAAAAATGAAGCTTTATCTTGCGTTGCGCTTTCTTTAGAAGAAAATCGTCGAAATATCCTTACGGCGAACTCGTTTGATGTTCAAAATGCACGGGATTCTGGTATGAGCGAAAGCCTTGTGGAGCGGCTTGCTCTTGATGACAAAAAAATCGATTCGATAATAAACTCCATAAATACAATAATTTCACAAGAAGACCCAGTTGGCGAAGAAACTGCTGGCTGGAAAACTCCAAATGGATTGTCCATAAGACAAATTAGAGTTCCGATTGGAGTTGTTGCTGTAATTTACGAAAGTCGCCCAAATGTTACAGCCGACGCCTTTGCACTCGCATACAAAAGCGGAAATTCAATTTTGCTGCGAGGTTCATCTTCTGCACTCGCTTCTAATATTGCAATCCTGAACGCTATAAAACAGGGACTTACTTGTTCCAAATTTGGCATTCCAGAATCGATTGAACTTGCTCCTTGCAAAAGCCATGCAGAAGTTGAAGAAATTTTAACTGCTGTTGGAAAAATTGATGTTGCCTTTCCCCGTGGCGGAGCAAAACTCATAAATACTGTAACGCAGATTGCAAAAGTTCCTGTAATTCAAACTGGAGCGGGAATTTGCCACCTTTATGTTGACCAAAGTGCAGACTTAAAGATGGCTGTGCAAATCGCTTACAATGCAAAAACTCAACGTCCGGGCGCTTGCAATGCGATTGAGTGTATAGTTGTAAACAAAGATGTGGCAAAAGATTTTCTTCCAATGCTCGCAAAAGAATTTGAGGGCAAAGTTGAATTACGCTGCGATGAAATTTCGTATAAAATAATAAGAAGTTCTGCAAAAAAAGCCTGCCCGGAAGATTTTGGATATGAGTTTTTGGATTTTATCTGTGCTGTAAAAGTTGTTTCTGATATTGAAGAAGCAATTAGTTTTATAAACAGCCACAATACAAAACATTCTGAATGCATTGTTACAAACGACCTTAACAACGCAAGAGTTTTTCAGGCAAAAATTGATTCTGCCTGTGTATATGTTAATGCGAGCACTCGTTTTACAGATGGCGGCGAATTTGGCTTTGGAGCAGAACTTGGCATAAGCACCCAAAAATTGCATGCAAGAGGTCCAATGGGAATTAAGGCTCTTACAACAACCAAATATTTGATAGACGGCGAAGGGCAAATACGATAAGGCTAGTGGCGCAAACTATAATCTAGTTTTCTCCTAAAAACTTAGCCCCGATTGCCACGAAAAGACCGCAGCGAGCACCGCTCGCGAGGACTTGCAGTAAAAGCGGGTTGCGGTACACAAATTGTGCTTCTTTTTATTGAAAAAACGCAGACACATTTTATTGCTCAACGCTTTGCCTTACATTAAGATGTGATTATGACGATTCAAGAAGCGATAAAATCTTCGCGCAAAATTGTAATTAAGATAGGTTCCAATACACTTGCAAAACCAGACGGCACGCAAAATACGGAATTTATGGCAGCGTTTGCCCGCCAATGCAAAAATTTAATTGAACAGGGCAAGCAACTGGTTGTGGTTTCTTCTGGTGCGCAAGTTTCTGGCGTTTCTACCTTAAAAGAGTGGGCACGAAAAAAAGATGTGCATTTTAGGCAGGCTCTGTGTGCCATTGGGCAAGTTGAACTTATGTCGCAATGGAGAAAAGCATTTAACGAACAAGGCTTACACATTGGGCAACTGTTATTCACAAAAGAAGATTTTGAAGATTCACACCGTTCGCTAAATATTCGCAACACGCTTTTTACGCTTGTAGACGAAGGCGCTGTCCCAATCATAAACGAAAACGATTCTGTTTCTACCGATGAATTTTCGATTGGCGATAACGACAACCTTTCTGCATTGACGGCGATTCTTTGGAGTGCAGACCTTTTAATTTTATTCAGCGATATAGATGGAGTTTTTACTGCAAATCCAAAAACAGACAAGCAGGCAAAGCTTATAGAAAGCGTAAAATCAATTTCAGAACTTCGAAATTCAATTAAGATTGGCGAAACGAACAGTTTTGGAACTGGCGGAATAGAAACAAAAATTCAAGCAGCGGAAAAAACGACTGTTTATGGAATTCCTATGTTGCTTGCAAACGGTGCTGTGCCAAATATTTTGGACAGACTTTTGGACGGGACTGCAAAGGGAACTTTGTTTTTGGCAGAATAAAATCTGCTCGAAGAAAAACATTTACAAAGGCGTGGAGTTTTTATGAATAAAATATCTTTTATTGGAATGGGAAATATGGCACAAGCTCTGGTCGCAGGCTTTATAAAAAGTCAAAAAATAAAGGCCAGCGATATATTTGCTTATGCTCCAAATCAGGAAAAACTCAGCACGAACTCGCAAAAATTTGGGTTTACTGCCTGCAAAACTTTAAAAGAGGCCGTGCAAAACACGGATACAATTTTTATCGCTTGCAAGCCCTACCATATAGACAGCGTATTAGGCGAAATTGGAAGAGATTTAGAAGATAAAGTTTTAATTTCAATAGCTTTGGGCTGGAATTTCCACGCTTACGAAAAAGCGCTTTCCGCATACACTGTAAAACCGAGAATTCAATTTGTAATGCCAAACACTCCAGCAACAGTTAGCGAAGGCGTTTTTCTGTTTGAAAAATCAAATTCGCTAAAACAAGAAGAAAGAGCAGAAATTTGGGAACTTTTTTCGACACTCGGCCTTGTAGAAGAAATTGCAGACAATCTAATGCCAATCGCTGGTGCAATAAGCGGTTGCGGACCTGCTTTTGTCGACTTGTTCATAGAATCATACGCAGATGCAGCGGTAAAATACGGACTTCCCCGCGAACTTTCATACCGTTTGGTAAGCCAAACTCTTTTAGGTTCAGCAAAACTCCAAAAAGAAACCGAAGAGCACCCGGCCGTTTTAAAAGACAAGGTTTGTTCACCAGGTGGCAGCACAATCCGTGGCGTTACAGCCTTGGAAGAAGCCGGATTTAGAAACGCCTGCATAAAATCAATCGATTGTATAATGTCAAAATAAATTGGATAAAATAGATTTTAACATGGGCAGTCCGAGCGCAAAGCGCCCGTCGGGTGTTACGCGGCTTGGTGCCCGCGGTCCTTGCGGACTTCTGCTACGCAGAACCGCTCCATACCCTACTGCAACAATCGTTAAACAAAAAAGGCTATTCGTTATGAACAGCCTCAATTTTTTTACTACTTATTTAAAAATTATGGCCAGTTTGCAGTTACATTTGTCTTTGACTGTGCTGCTGTTGTTTTAGTCCAAGTATATGGAGGTTCAAATCCTGCTTTATTTGATGTAACACGCAACGAAAAAACGCACTTTTTGAAGCGATAACTGCTCGCCTTAAAAATCACGCTATGTGCAAACGGCTTGCACATAGCGTTTTCTTTTTCTAGCCGAGCATCATAAGTTCGGGTCTGAAAAGGCGGGTGTTCTGGTCTGTGGGTGGCTCCCATGTCGCTAGGCTCTCGTCCTGCGGTGTCGCCGAATATCTGCCTTCCTCAATCATCTTCAAGGTTTCAAGCACCAATTCCACGCCGAGCGGGAACAGAGCCTCGCGCCACAAGTCCTTGTAAGTCCATTCCTTTTTCACAAGAACGGAACGCTGCAAGACGATTGCTCCGCCGTCAACCTTTTCACTAAGCTCGTAAATCGTGCCGCCAGCAACAGTGTCGCCGAAGCGCACCGTCCACTTGACCGCATCACGCCCGCGATGTCGCGGAAGAAGCGAGGGATGATAGCCCACGGCATACTTCACCTTTTCCCGCGTCTTAGTGCTGATGAAGTGGTGGCTGTGCGCCGCTATGATTACGTCCGTGCCGTCGGGAATGTCCGATGAGCGCAGTTTTTCCGAATCGATTATAACAGGACGCGGATTGTCGCAATATGCGGCTTTCTTTAGCCTGTCGTAATACTGACCGTCGGCAGGGCAAGCGACACCTGTAACGGCATAGCCCGCCTTGCACACGGCTTTGTAAACAGCCGCACCGAACGACTTCTGACCCGCAATGAAAACCTTAATCATCACGCGCCCCCTTGTATGCGAAGCCCTGCACCGCCCGGAAATGTCCTCCGAAGTGACCGCGCCCGCCAGTCATCTGGAATGCCGTCTTGCTCGCCTTCTGATAGAGAACCGCGCTTTTCTGCACCCATAGCGGAGAGCGACGCAAAGCCGCCGCCATCTGCGGATGAGAAGTGTGGAACAGCACGGGAAGTTTCTTTCCGCACCGTCCGTTTCCGTCCAAGTGCCACTGGCAGACCGCGTTCAGGAAACGAGTGCCCACGCCGCATCCCTGCCATTCGGGAAGCACGACGAGCCGCGTCGCCCTGTAGTAGCCGTTCTGGAACATTGGGGCGACCGCCACATGAGCCACTGGCTTTCCGTCAACAAGCCCTACAAAATATTGAGCCGCAACAGGCATCGGCAAGTCTAGATAATAATGTGGCTTAAAGTAGTGCCAGTAACTTCCAGTCGTCCGCATGATTTCAACATCGATTTTAGGTCGCCGAAGACACCTCCTTTTATAGACCATCTCGTTCGTGTCTATAATCCAGTCGGGTTCAAGCCATTCCAAGATGTCATAGTGCGGCGAAAGAATGACGGCTTTCCGACCAGGCTCTCGCCGCCAAGCCTTCTGGAACGCGCCCGCGCCGATTTTCGCGACCTGACGGTCAACCACGCTCGTGAACTCGTCAAGCACGACTTCCTTTTTCCCCTCAAGAAGTAGACGCGCAAGAGCCGCCCTGAACTGCTCGCCGTTTGAGAGCAAGTGGAAAGGACGAAGCCAAGAGGGAACGCTCCCAAGCCCCACGGCAGAAAGAGCGGATGTCACCGCGTTGAAGTCGCCGTCCGGCGCGATTGCGTCGATAATCGGCTTGTCCTCTGCCCACGCCTTTTTCAGGTCGTAAATGCCGCCGTCAAAAAATGTCTCGCCTATTGAAGTCTTCCCCGTTCCCGACGCGCCCACGACAACGCCAACCTGCCAGTCGAACTCGTCAATGTCGGTGTCAAGCTCGATGTCCAGCCTGTCGCCCCTCTCGGCGTTGAAAAGGCTCTTTACCCGCGCCGCACGGTATGTTTCGTAGTCAGTGCAACGCTTGTGAACGCTGATTCTTCTCATACTGCCACCACCTTAAGCCTCAAGCCCAAAGCGAGCAGCTTTTCATAAAGCGACTTCTGTTCCGATTCGTCGGTGCACAGAACCACAATGCCGTATTTCGGCTGATATACAAATTCACTCATTTTAAGTCCTCCCACGAGTGATAAAATTACACTGTCAATGGGGACTAAACCTTGAGACGGAAACAACCGATATTCCTAGTATGTTCTGGGTGGAAGCTGGTTATCCAGTAAGTGTTCGTAGCACTTGTCCGCGTGTTCCAGCACGCGGGTTTCTGCCCTTTGTTTGTATGCCTAAAGGATAACGCTTTTTGAGGTTGGGCATATATTAACGCGCATTACAATCTTCTGACAGTTACTGCCCGTGCCGCTCGAACCACTGCTTTTCCAGTATCGTCGGATGCCCGTGCTTTTTCGGCGGTTCGGTCAGCGGCTTCGGAGGCTTGTCATGGAGGTGTTGCCTGATGAACCTGTCGAGCGTGCACCATGTGACGCCCAGTTCCCGCGCGATTGACAGTTTGCTCCGTCCCTCTTTGAGCCACCGCCGTATCTTGTGGCGATGCGGGGCAAGTTTGTAATGCTGGGGTTTCTGTCCGGGAAGGCGACCAATCTGCTTTCCCGCTTTCCTTGCCCGCTCCAGCCCCTGTTTCGTCCTCTCCGAGAGAAGCGTCCGCTCAATTTCGGCGGAAAGCCCGAACGCAAACGCAAGCACCTTGCTCTGGATGTTGTCTCCGAGTTCATAGCCCTCTTTTATCGCGATGACACGCACCTTCTTCTCCAAGAGTTCCTGAAGCACATCAAGAATCATCATCAGCGACCGACCAAGCCGCGAGAGTTCCGTCACGATTATCGTGTCTCCCTCCCGCGCGTCCGAAAGCAATGTTCCGAGTTTCCGTTTCTCCGGCTTTTTCGTCCCGCTGATTGTCTCCGAAATCCACTGCACATGATGAAGCCGCCTGTAGCGGCAGAAATTCCTGATTGCGAGTTTCTGGTTCTCGACCGTCTGCCCGTCCGTCGAGACGCGGATATATCCGTAAATCATAATTACCTCCTTACTTACGGAGGATTATAAAAAGGATTTTGGTTTTAAGGCGAACGGTTTGATTGTGCAGTGGGGAGCTTACCCTAGTAAAGATGACGTTATTATTCATTTTGATATTTCTTTTTCTAATAAGACTTATGCGTTTGTTGCAGGGGGTCGAACAAGAATTGACAAACAAGAAAAAGAATATATCAGATTTTCACCAAACGCAAAAGTTGACGGCACGTTTGGAGGCTATTGGATTGCGATTGGGCTTTAACATCCTATTTTCCGATTGCAATGTAAAAACTTTTTTTGTCATTGAGATAGGTATCTTCCGCGGTAAAAACAGCAAAAGAAAAATCACTTTTGCTAATGTTATACATAGAGGCTCTCGAGCCTCTTCTGTCAAACTCGGGTGTTATAACGACAATCGGAATTGATGCAAAAGGGATTGAAAAAGAACGCTTAACAGAACTATTGCTGCACGACAACGCAGTTCCCCACTGCACCAACAAACCGTTCGTTATTTACCTATACAAAAAAACGAAAGACTTGAATTTATTATTTCGCCGGAATGGTTTGCGGAGATATTAAAACCTTCAAGATTTTTATTAAACACCTTCACCGTTCCTGAATAAGAATCAGCACCTGTGTGGGACATCGAGCCTAAAACGCTTGGAATTTCTGAGAATTTTATGGGGAAAGACACCCTCGTCGGTTCAGACCAATTTTCAGCAACATTTATCCACTGTAAAATCAAACCGTTCATCAATTTTAAATACCCTTTATCCGCTTCAAATTTAGACTCAACAATTGGAACAAGCATTCCATTTGCGCTTCCTGCATGAAAACCGTCTACGGTATCGGCGTTTCCTGCTGTTTTTGCAGAATTTACATTTTTTTTACTATCTGGAGTGTTATCAACATCCCCTAAACCAATTTTTTCTTTTGTTACAGTTTCACTTATTTCTCCTACAAGCTCGTATTGCGAACCATTATATCTGAAGGTATAAGTGCAATTCGCGGAAAGAATGGAAGATGCAACCTCCGACCCTCTGTAATAAATCGGTTTTGCTCCTGTGTTGTTTACATTCAACATAGGAGAATTTGCTGTGTTTGTCATGGTAAATTTAACGGTGATTTCAGCCCCTGTAACGAGATTAAATCCTGCACAGTCGCAGTTTTTAGCCTGTGTAGCCGCTGGTGTAGAACAAACCGCGTAATTTGTGCGGTCAGCGTTATTTTGAATTCCGTTGAATTTAAAACCAAGATGACTTTCTAGCCTTTGTTTTAAAGCATTCCAGCCTACAAGCGCACCGCCTGTCATTTCTGAATTTTCAGCACGACAAGCAAGCGGTTGTTCATCTCCTTTATCTCCCACGCGTGCAATTCCATCTTTTCCAAATCCTAAAACCCCGTTTTTGGTTCCGTCATATTTTTCAGCAACAAGACCGGCAAGTTCTTTCGCGCCGAGAGCTGTTTGCGCTCCCTCTCGCAAATGAATCATATCTTGCTTTGTATGAACGTGTTCAGCGTGTGTGATTTTGTTTTCACCTCTCTGTACAATATCCCCTTGAACAGTCAGTTTTTTTAACTCAACCTCGCCATTGATTATGTCGTCAACTTCTTTCTTGCGTGCAATATCGTCAGCTTCAACAGGAGGAGCAACTTTAGCTCTTCCTTCAGAATCTCGTTTAATCGCCTTGTTCGCTTCCGCCGTGATAGAAAAGAGTTTTTTCAACTGCTCTCCGTCCGTGTTATTCGCATTTCCTCCGAGGTGAGCAATGAGCGCATTTAGGTTGTCAATAATCAAGTTGACCGTGTTTGCATCAAGAAAACTTGGCGGAATATCCGGATTTGAAAAATCTCCGTTTGTAAATTTGCCGTTTTCATCTACGCCCGGAAATTTGACTGTTTTCCCGAACGCCGTAATTTCTTTGTTTGTAGGAAACATTCCTGCCATAATCTATTCTCCATACACGAAAAATAATACTTGATGCGCAAGCATTGCCTGTCGCACTGCGCTTTCAAACTTGTCGCGATTTTCATCCGCACATATTGCATAGATGAACGCCACCCAAAGCCCCGCTGGTGGCGACATAAAACTAAGCCCGAACTGCGTGCGGGCGAACATTGCAGGCTTATACGGAAATTCCACGCTCTTTATTGTCGCACCGTAGGCTTCGGCTATCGCTCGCAGAATTGCGATGTTCACCCCGCCTGCGCGTCGTACCCGAAGAAGCGTTCTGCGTGAATCGGCGTCAAGCCCCTCGTTCGTGCTGTCAAGGTAAATGCGTTCCCAGTCTTCAAGCGTCTCCGTGGCAAAATCAGGATAGGACTCAAGAAGCGCGTCGTTCATGCGCTTTTTGAATGCGGCAAGGCTCTCAGCCCGCGCCGAAAGCACAAGCGGAACATCACCATTCGCGTTCTCCAAAATCTTATCCCAGTATGAGCCTTGCGGGAGCAGTTTTTTTAGTGCGACAAGATATTCGCCTGTAGTGCCGTTTCCTAAATCCATGCGACATCTCCCAAAATCGGATATTGAAGTACCGTGGTGGAAATCTCCCCGCCGGGCAGTGTGAGAACAGCTTTTGAAATAGTCACGCCATCGATGATGACAGTCTGCAATGTTGATTGAGCAATCGTGCATCCCGGTTCAGCCTTCGCATTTAGGTAGACTTTGAGTCGGCTTATTACGAGGTTACGGTTCGATACGGTATCCTCGCCTTCAAGCAGCTGAATGGTCGGATTCACTTTGACAAGTTCCGGTGTTTGCACGGTAAATAGCGATGGTGGGGCTACGCTTTCTATGTACGACTGCACGGTGGCAAGGTTATGCACCTGACTCACGCCGTCAATCTGGTTTCCGTTTATGACTTGGATTAGAAGCGTTCCGAATGAATCAAAAAGTTTTATTTCGAACGCCTTTGAGACTTCCGATGAAGAGTCTACTGCCCATGCAGCCCAATCACCCGGCTTTCCGTAACGCGTGGTGTTTCGGAGCGTGGCAATGACGCGCGAAAGATACTCGTAGTCGGTCTCGCCATCCACGCCGCCCGCGATTCCGTCAGCAGCGACCTTGACGCTTGAATCAAGTCCTGCCGAAAGAGCGGAAGCCACGGTAAGTTCCGAATCCTCGTCAAGATTCGATGCGCTCCCCGATTCCTCTGCCGTTACCCATACTTCCACTGTACCGTCCTCGCCGACCGTGTACGAGCGTGATGTGAAGTAGCGTTTCCCCGCGCTTGATGTATAGACGAAGCCTTTGGGAACTGCTGCGCCCGCAACACCCGTCTGCACAACTTTTCCGGTCGCCGCGCTCGCGTAGAGCGGCGGTACTTGCAGGGAAAAATGCGCACGCAGGTACTCGCCCGTTGCAGTGTCGGGAAATATCTGGTTTACGAGAAAAGAAAGGTCGCCGAGAAGCTGGTGCGTCTCGCCCGCATCCACGGCAGCAAGCACCTTGATGATGCTGTGCCTAGGCGTTCGGTCAAGCGGCTTCAAGCGACTCATGTAATTGTTGTATGCCCTGTCTAGCAAAGTCTGCAATGTTTCCCGTTCAAATGCCATTCCAACTGTCCTTTATCTCTATCGTATTCCCGTCAGGGCGGGTGACTTCCACTCGGTAGGCAATCGTGTCGCGACCTTTTTGTTCGGCTTCACATTCGATTCCGGACGCAAGAGCATCGTCCACAAGCCATTGGAGCGAATCAAGCACCATCTGTCGGAAAGTTCCAACAGTATTTTCGTTCAGTTTCCCACTATGGCGCAGTTTCCATATTTCCGAGCCGAATTCAGCGTCAGCCCACCATCTGCCTTTGTCAGTGCCGATGCTCATAAGCACGACTTCGCGGATGTCGAGCCAGTTCTCCAGTTTTCCGACCGTCATTTTGAAACCCCCGTGCCGTGAAAAGCCTTGTCACTCTCAATGTTAGAGAAATCCTCTTTTTGCGTTACGGCAGAAAGGGCAGTTACGATTGCGGCTTTGTACGCTGCACCGCCGTCCTGAGCGGCAGTCGGGGAATTCTGCAATGCGTTGTAAACCGCATCAGTGCGGGCGGTCAGAACGGCGAGTTGCTTTTTCAGTTCCGCAGCCATTATCATGCCGCCGTTTTGTTTTCCGTTCAGTTCCACAGTTCCGTCCTGTCGGCACACCACGAGCGAACCGCCATTCGCATAGATTGCCACATCGCCGTCACTCAGGTCGGGAATATTCTCGTCATCAGCCGCCTCGACAGGAAAGACACGAACAGCGTCCAAGTTTCCGCCCGCGCAGAGGATTGTGACAGTTCCTTTTTGTGCTTTTGCCGCAAATCCGTAGGGATAGGCGGGCGAAATATTGTCGATTACACGGTTGTAAGCAGTCTGTATCTGAATTGAGCCGTCATCGTTCCGTTTTACGAAATCGCCCGGCTGGAAGATGTTTCTGATTTTTGCGGCTAGTTCGCCAATGCTCAACGATATGCCTCCGGCTTCACAAGCGTTATGTCACAGGAGAACGACTCCGTATCGGCAGTGTATTCCACCTGTGATATGAGCATATTAGCATTTACGCCACAGGAAGGTAGTTTAACTTGGATTAAAAGGTTCACTTCCCAAAAAATTTCCTTGTGGTATGTGCCGCCGAGTTTCCGTATCTGCTCCTCGGTCAAGCCCCAGCCTGAGAGCGTGCAGGTGATTTTGTCCTCGCGCCGCCGAAGCATTTCTGTCTTTGCCCGCCTGTCAAGCTTTTCTTGGTCTACGATGAATTCGGAAAGGTTTATCGTGAGCTTTCGCTTGTTGGGGCAAGTCCAGTCGGTTGCCTTGCCTTGTCTTCCGCCACTGTTTACGATGTATTCGTGAAATTGCTCCGCCCCGCTTTCATGTCGGCGCGGTTCTCGGACATTAACGCCCTCTTCAACGAAAAATCCCCAGTCGCAGATTCCCCGAGCCGGCTTTTCTATGTACAGCCCGCCGAGTTGGTTTGATGTGATGATTAGCCCCTGCGAGTCGGCTACGGTGAGCAGTTTTGCCCACGGGCTTTCGTTCTCCCAACTGAAAGAAAAAACAGGCTTGGTGATGTCGCCAGCCGTTGTCGGAAGGCAGATTACGTCTTCCTTGTCAAAGCCGAACTCGCCCGCAATCTGCCTGAGAATTTCGAGCAAGGTTGGCTGACCGAGTACCGCTTCGCTCCACTTGCTGTCGATTATGTCTCGTGCTGCGCTCCGACCTATGACCGTGATGACATGCTTCTCTTTGTCGGTTTCTTCGTCTATGTCGTCGATATAGACTGTAGTGACGGGATGGAAGCCGTACTTTCCGCCGTAACTGTCGCGCCCTTCGGTTATATACTGGCTCAGAAAACGCACTTGTACGATTCCGTGCTTGTGGAAATTCGCGCGTTCGGCTTCGGGAATATTAACCTCTACATAGTGGCAGATTTCATCAAGCGACTTTCTGACCATAACGCGCGTCCACGAAACATTGATGTATTTTTTTGCACTGGAATTCCAGACTGCTACGGCAACCTCAGACATAAATCACGCTCCCCTTTATGCGGAACGAATCCGCGACTGCGTTCAACGTTCTGATTCGTTCCGCGTCACAGCCGAGATATTCCGCAAGTGCAAGTAGCGGCATAGCCTGTCTGATTTCCCGCGTCAGTTCCACATCGTAGCTGAACGATAGCAATGTCTGCGCACAAGCCGCGCGACATTCGTCCACAGCCGCATAAATGTCCGAATCTTCTAGGGAAAGCGACTCTTCAAGTTTTTGGAACAGCGACCAAAGCCCCTTCTGGCTCTCGTAGGTTTCCGTACTCGCATCAAGTCTTGTGAGAAGCAGTGCGCATACACCGAAAGATGCCACACGGTACAGGTTTTCAAGCGCGGTCTTTGTGTTGTGTTGCATTTCGGTGATTGCCTCTTCGTCGATTGTGTATGTTGCCGCCGAAAGAAACTGCATAAGCGCGTTTTTTTCGTTCCGCTTTATGAACTGTTCTGCGGGATTTGTGTTTGAGTCACCGTCATCACTGTCGCTGCTCCCACTGGAAGTAGAAGTGTCATCATCATCGCTCGCAAAATATGAGGCGGTTTCGGCAATGGCATTCTTGATTTCGAGTATTCCAGATGCGATTCCGAACACGGCGGACACAAAGGCTTGCGCGAGTTCTTTTGGGGCGCGGATTCCCTGCGCAATCAAATTCATAACGGAATTCACTTTGTTCGTCATGTCGTTCATTATGCTTCGCGCTCCCTGCACCCTGCCGATAATGCTTGCAAGTTCTTTCGTCATTTTCCCGAATCCCGATGCAAGCGTGTCGATGTCTTTCGATTTTTCCACGGCGGTTTCGAACACGGATGCAGCCGTACTTTTTAGCGTCTCTGCCGCTCCATCGACATTCATTGCCACAAAACTTTTCGCTGCTTCGTCAAAACGCTTCGTGTCGGAATAGCCCGCCCTGACAAGTTCAATGGAAAACTCGGACATTCCTGTTTTTGACTGTTCTTCATCTATATTCCATTTCTTCACGACAACCTTGAACCGCCCCCAGAGCGGAAGCTCTAGCCAGCCGGGATTGTCGTCGTCCGTTGCGATGCGCAGGGCTTCGGCAAGTTTGTTGCGTTGCGCGATATATGACGAGCCGATGACATGTCCTTTGACCGTTATTGTCTGAGTTTTTTCACCAAGCTGCTTGTTGCTCCAGAAACCATGCGGGTATTCTGCCGTGTCCACATTCTGCCCGCCTGAGAGCGATATTGAGTCGTAGGCAAATACGACCGGTTTTCCTTCTGGTGCCTGATATGAGGAAAGACGGTGTGTGTCTTCCGTTTGTCCGTAAGCCTCGCGCCAAGAATTGCTGTATGGTCTTGGGAGAGATGAATCGAAGTTGAGTGCCGCTGACGATGTACTCATAGCATACTCCTTGCCTCAACCGCGCTTCCTGTGTTCACGCGAATGTTCCTTGCCGTGTTGTTTGCTGTTTCGGCTGTAAGCGTTGTCCGAGTGTCAGTAAGCGTAAGGTTTAGGTTCACATCGGCAGAGCCTGAAAGTTCGGCTGTCGTGCCTGTGAACGGCTGATTTCCTGTCATATACTGGTTTGTCAGTTCGGACGGGAGCATATCAGCGGAAATTGAATTTTCGGGCAGTTGATTTATAAGTGTATCTGAAATCTGTTCTTCATCATTTCCTGCAACTGCGCTTCCGATTCCCTCTCCGATTGCACGACCTGCTTTTCCGCCAAGCCAGGCACCCAATGCACCGATTCCCGCACCAACAAGTGCGCCAACGGCTGTTCCAAGTACAGGAACTATAGAGCCGATAGCCGCTCCAGCTGCCGCTCCTGCAGCGACACCCGCAGCACCGCCAACGGTAGCACCGACTACAGTTCCCGCAGCGTCTCCGATTGCGCCGCCTTTCATCGTTGACTTTTCTTTGTTTGTCAGAGTTTCATCTGCATTTATGGCGGCAACTTCATTCACGGCATTTGGAATGGCGACAAGTGCAGTTCCGATTCCAGCGGCAGCACCACCCATAGCCATTTGAGTTTTTGTTGTGTTTTGTAAAGCCTGTGAAGCCGCTCCGCCCATTCTCTGGAGCGTATTTCCCTGCGAACCCGCGTTAAGCGGAGTTCCTGCGGGCTGTCCTGTCGGTGTTCTGCCCGCCGTTGTGTTTGCCGAGCCAGTAGACGGAAGAGGGCTTGCACCTGCCTTGCCGCCCCAGTTGGTAACATACACGGGCATTCCCATGTCGCCCGCACCACCCATGCTCACAGAAAGGTCTGTTTTGCCGCCGCCTTTTTTTAGCGACACGAAACTTGACACAAGGTTCATCACGCTTGCAAGACCTTTGACGGCGGCGATTGAGCCGATTCCGACCGCGATTCCAGTAAAGATTCTGTTGAATGCGTCGGGGTCTTCCGCAAGACGGTTCAAGAGGTCTGTCAGTTTTTCAAGTGGTTCTGTAAGTTTTGCGTCCGCAAAGCGAACAAAAGCTGTCTGGACTTGTTGCAAGTTTGCGGCGAGCGTTCCTGCCATAGTCGCGGATTTCTGCTCCATCGCACCTGTCGTGTCGCCCAAGTCCATCAACTTCGGATACATATCATTGTAGAAGTTTGAGTATGCGCGGATTGCTTGCATTGAAGTCTGACCGAAGATGTTTCCAAGAAAATCCGTGTTTCCGACTTTTTCCGAAACTTTGAGCAAATCCGCCATGATGTCATTGAAGTCGCGGAATTGCTCCGCATCATCACGGACGCGCACACCGATAGCCATGAGTTTTTGTTGCTTGTCAGGACTGCTCAATTCCGACATTGCAGAGCCGAGTGCTGTAACCGCTATCTCCGCGCTCTTCGTACCCATCATAATAATCTGCATGGCAGCATTCGCGCGTTTAATGTCGTCGGGGGCAGTGCCTATCGGAGAATATGCGGAAATGACCGCAGAACCAGCTTTAGCGAATTCGCCGAAAGTAAATGCGCCTTGGTCGCCCTGCTTGACCATATCGTCCATAAGTTTGGAGATTTGGTCAGCCGTATATCCGAACTTTTGAAATTCCGCAAACACAGAACCGATAGACGCTCCCTGTTCCCCAGTTGCCTGAATTGCAATGGCTATATTGCGGATGTTATCCTCGGTATATTTGAGGTCGCCTGTTTTTGTCATAACGACATCGAGAGCGTCGTTTATGCTTGTGGTGTCTATTTTTATGCTTGAATCGGAAGCCGCCTCAAAAACCTTTTGCTTGAGTGCGTTTACTTGTTCCGCCGATGCGCTTGCGGTCAGCCCGATTCGAGTAAGTCTGTTGTTTAAATTGATTATTTCTTTTGTGGCAGCACCCAAAGAAAGCGAAACGCCCAATGCGCCCGCCGCCGTGCCAAGTCCTGAAAATGCTTTGTCTATGCCTTGAATTGCGGAAGCAGCGGACGATGCGAATTTCTGCACCGTGCCGCCAGCGTCCTTTATTCCCTGAGAAAACTTGTCTTTCAAAAAAAACAGTACGCCCGCCTTAATCTCGTTCATCTATGTCCTCTCAGTCGTTGTGTTTTTGTGTGCCAGTATTTGAGTTCGTCCCATGTAAAATTCATCACGGTTTCGTAACTCATACCGTTAAGAACAGCCAGCAAGTCCACGACCATGCTTGCCACACAGTCTTGGACTTGCTCTATTGTTAAGGATTCTGCTTCGCCGTTTCCTCTGCTTCCGCGTCCGCTTTTTTTTGCGGTTTGATTCCGAAGAATTTAAGCCACGCTTTTTGAAGTTCCACACGGATAACAGCCCAGTCTTCAATGTCGATTGCCGAAACTATGACTTCTGGTTCTCCTGTAAGCGCGGAACACAATGCTTGGTCTGCGCCTATGGAATCGACGGCAAATCCGTCAGTCCGCAAAAAATCGCGGACTTTAGGACGATGGAAGTTCAACTGCTCAACGGTTCTTTCTCCCACCGTAACAGGTGTTTTAAGCGTATATTTCCATTCTTCCATACGCGCCCCTTACACCAGTTTCTGGCTTTTTGCCGAATGGTACTCAATGTCGAATTCGCCCTTGCCGAGTTCGGGCATATCAACCGTCCACGCCTTTGGCATCACATACTGGCTTCCGCTCGTGGTGTAGATGGTGAGCGTGTCGTCCGTGGTGTTGAAAGACTGCGGGTCAATCGAAGCGTTGAGTTTCAACTTCAATTCGGCGTGGGTCGGCGTTTCCACGAAGTATGTGTTTTCGGGCTGCTCGCCGTCCTTAGTCTCCCGCTGATAGCCCGACGGCTTGAATGTGCCACCGTCAGCCTGAATCGGCAGCTCGCCTAAATTTGCCGAAACCACGCGGTTTACTTTGCTTAATCCTGCCATTTCTCGCTCCTTACTGGAATTGGTTCAAGCCCGCACCGATGTAGAACTGACCGATGAGGACTGGTCTGTGCTGATATTCAAGCCGTGTCTTTGAACCCGACTTGACTTCCACAAGAATTGAATCCTTGTATGCCTCGAACTCCTGGCACCATTGGACTTCCTGAATGAAGTAGGACTGGTAGAGTTCCGCAAGGAAACTTCGCCATACGCCCGGTGTCATGACCTTTGAACCCGCGCCGAAATTCTCCTCAGTCCGCGCGAGTTTCCAAGTCTTGAACCGCTTGCGGGCTTCCTGATTGATTTTCGTGCGGATTGCCGAGACGGTCTCCACCACCTGAATGTCAAGGTAGCTCGTGTCACGCGCACCGTCGGTGTTTTCCGTGTAGCTTGTTACAGCCCGCTCAACGAGCATTGTTCCCGTGCTGTCAAGGCGATAGGTACAAATGCCATTTTCAAGCATGGTCTGCCTGTCGTTGAAGCCGAACTCGTCAGCCGCCAAATCGTCAATCTCGATGTACGTTGTGTTTGCAGCCGGGTCGTCGGAAAGTCTGCGCGAAAGAACCGCGCACCATGCCGCCGCCCAGACTGCCGGATGTTGCACGGCGTTTCCGCGCGGAACAAGGATGATGTGCGGGCTGTTGATGGACTGCGCCGCATAGAGCATTGTGTTCTGTGTGGAAGTGTCGCCGAGTTCGCCTGAAAGGGCAACGAAACAGCGACCGTCAATCTGGCGGAGCGCGGTATATCTGTCTTTCAGCTCGGCAGCAAGTGCCTTCAAGTTTGTAGAATCTGTGAATTCGCTTGCCATATAGTGGTAGCGAACCGCACCAAGATTTTCGAGCGGTTGCTCGATTTCCGGCGAGAGAGTGCCAAGAACCGCAGTTTGTGCGGTGATTGTAACGCCGCTTGCGTTGCTTTCGATTGCGACCGTGTTGGAGTTTCCTGTAACGCCCTTTACCACCGAGCTGACCTTTACGGAAACCTTGCTTGTTTCCGTGTCTGTTACAACCTCGGCTTCAACAGGACAGTTTTCCGCTCCGTTGATTGCCGCTGTGATTGCTGCGGCAACTGCTTCGGCGGTCGCACTTTCCGCAACTGCCGCCGAAAGTTTCGTTCCGTTCAAGGTTATTGACACAGAGCCGCTTGCCGCATTGCTTGCCGCAACCGCAAAACTTCTGTTCCACTTCGTTCCGGCTGTCGGCTCTACAATCGGAAGAACATAAAGCTCTTCCGTCGTGTTGTGCGAAAGAAATTCCGCCGCCATTACCGAAGCAGGGCTTCCGTTCCCGAACAGGACTTTAGCCTTGTCCGCGCTCCGCACCTGAACGGCTTTTCCTGCGGTTGCAGTTCCACTAGCCGCCATCGTGGCAATCATAAGGGCGCGTTTCACATCGCTCACGCTTCCCGCAAGCGAATTGTCGATTTCCTGATACTGCCCAGGAACGAGCAGCGAAGCAGGAATTTCAGTAAAAGGTATTGCCATTTAAACCTCCATATCTGCCTTTGAGCCGACCGCCCGTTCCTCAACCTCAAGAGTTCCGTCCGCGCCTTCAAACATTTCAAGTTCATCGTCCGTCGCAATAGTTCCTTCCGGAATCTGTGTCGCACGGACATTCCAAGTCCAAGAGACAGCCCACATTGATATATTGATGCTGTCTAGCGTTCCTGTGTACAGGTTCTCCGCTTCAATGTCCGTTACATCTGTTCCATTGTAAACCGAACCATTGGGTATATTTCTGATAACTGGGATTAAAAGAGAAGTGAGTTTAAGCCCCTCGTCATAGATTTTGTCTGCGTTGTTTGCCCTCACAAGCACCCAGCTCACAAAACGGCACTCCGAGTTGTCCGTTCCCTCGCCGTCGTTTATCTGCATGAGCGATGTAAGCACCGCCGGAGCTTGGGTGGCAAGCCGCCTGATTTCCTGCTCGGTGAATCGCCCCGCGTGTGGGGCAACCTTCAAGTTCTTGAACCTATCTTTGGGAAATCCGTCCTTTATGAGCCTTATGGCTTCATCCCTTATGTCAAGGTAATTGTATCTGCTCATGCCGACCGCCTTTCCAAGAATCCGTTTATGATTCCGATTATTTCCGTCTTGTCGTCCGCACTCAAACCGAGATACGGTCGGGCGGGAATGTTGTTCCACATATAGCCGAACTGATGCACGGCTGCATAAATCTTCGTCGCGCCCACAAGCACTTTCCAAGAATCCGCCTGTTGGGTGAGCGAATCCATCAATCCGCCCTGCCGCCAAAGAATGCCGTTGTACGGATTCGGGTCGCTGAACTTTTTTCTGTAGTAATCCTTTGTGGACTGGGCTATGTCCGCCCAGTCGTCGCCGTCCGGCGTTTTCTTTTCAGCAAACCTGTCTTTGGTTTGCGTTATCATTTCCTCACCGACATCACCGAGCAGCTGCTTGCGTTCGCTTGGTGTCAGAGCCATTTTGTTGAGCCTAGAACATAAAGCTCTCAGCTCGTCGTCCTGTACCGTTACAACTGCGCCAGCCACTAGAACAACCGTCCTTTCTTGAAGAAGCGGGTTTCGGGGATTCCGTTCTCCTCGTCCGCCTCAACGACAAAACTTTCCTGCAAGCCAGGTCCGGAAAGACCGCCCTTGTATTCCTTGTCGATTTTCTCGATAAGGCTCATGGTCGTCTTGAACCATTCCCTCTCGTCCTCGCCCGATGTCACCGTGTCGGTCAGTTTGTGCCGGGCAATATCGGCGCAGAACGAACGGGTTGCAAAATCGAACTGTGGCGGAATGTCGTCGCGTATGTCGCCGTTTTCTTCATCAAGAAGCCACGGAAGACACGCAACGATTATTCCGGTCGCGTCGGCAAGTGCGATTTCTATGCGCTTTGTGTCTAGGTTTTCGCCGTCTGAATCAAGAGGGAGCGTACCTGGTGGGAGACGATCCTCTAGCTCCGTTGCCGTCAAAAGCGACTTCATTTAGAGTCCTTGACTTCAATCCACTTGTCACCCTTGATGCGCTCCACGCAGTCCTCGCTCACTTCGTATTCTGCGAATGTCTTTGTGAGCGTAAGTCCGCATCGGTGGTAGTGCGGCGTGTGGCTTTTGTGGCGGAGCGTCAGCTTGACCGTCTTTGCCTTTTCCTTTTCGGAATCGGCTTCGCCCTGTTGTTCTGTTGTTTCAGAATCAGCGGGTTGCTCCGTCTGTGCGTCTGTCTGATTTTCAGCAGTCTGCTGAACTTCGCCGTTCTGCACGACGGTCTGTTCTTTTTCAGCTTCGGTTTTCCTGTTTGCCATGTCCTACTCCTTATGAAAGCCACGGGTTGACGATGAGTTCAACCACATGGTAGTTGATGTTGCCTTCGCCGTTTTCGAGCGTGTCGCGTTCCAAGATTTTTCTTGCCGCAGCTTCAAGGCTTGCGGGAACGACAAGCGCGGTGGGTCTGATTCCCATCGGGTCGCCGCCGTCGCGTTTAAAACTCTGCGATTGTGCAAGAGCCGCTTCGAAGTTGTCCGCGTTGAGTTCGGCTTTTGAAGCCAAAGCCTGCTGCCACAAACCGTAGCCGAAATTTCCGCGCCAGCGGATTCCGTACTGATACAAATCTTTGGTGAACACGGTGTCGTTCTTCGTGTCGGTGATGGATTCCATCTCCATTCCCGTGCGCTGCTGGAGAATGAACGGCTTTAGCGGGCGGTTCAAGGAAACCAAGAACCAAGCCGAGCCGCTGTCTGAATTGGTCTTTTTGTAGATGTTTGAAACAAGGGATTTTGTTCCAGTTCCGTCGGCATTGGCGAAAACAGGATGTTCCTCGTCAAAGAATTTCTGACCGTCGTAGCAAAGCGAATCAAAGCCGTCTTTGAGCAGAGCCGCAACCCTGCGGTCAAGGAAGTCGTTTGCTTCCTGACCCATACTCTGCGCGATTGCCGAATACTGACCGAGGTTGTCGTCCTCGATGTCCGCACGGTCTACGCCGAGCGTGGACTCGTACTTCTTGTTTTCAATCGCGTAGCTGGATTCAGACATCGATTTTACCACGCGGTCGCCAACCCATTCGCGCATCTGCGGAAATTTCGAGAGCCAACCGTAGGTGTTCGTTTTGCTTGTTGACTTGACTTCCGTCACAAGCCTTTTGTACAAAGAATTTGCGTTCGCGTTCTGGAACGCAATCTTGAATTCCCCGCGAACTGTCGTGCGGAGAGTGTCCAAAGTAGCGTTTGAGATGATTGCCATTATTTACCTGCCTCTTTGATTTTGTTCCAATCTTCTTCCGTGTAGCCCATAGAAGAAGCCCAGTCTTTTTCAGCCGCGTTCAGCTCCGTTTTTTCCTTGCCGTCGGGGGCTTTGTCGGGAACTTGTGTTGCCCCGGTGATTGACGGAGTGGCTGCCACAATCTTCTCGAACTTGGCGAAGCCGTCCTCGCTTGCACAAAGTTCCATGTAGACATCCTTGCTTGCGGGGGCAATCTTTCCGTCCTTTACAGCCTGTTCAACGGCTGCCGTTGCCTTTGCCTTCAAGTTCGCCGCATTCAGTTCCGCGTAAGACTTTTCGGCTTTTTCAGCGCGTTCCTGCATTGCGGCGAGGTCTGCTCTTGGCGCGTAGGCGGCAAGGTCTACGCCCTTGCTCTGCGCTCCGTTCAGCTCGGTCTTGAGCTTCGCGATTGCCGCAAGAGCGTCCTGTGTTGTAGCCGTTTCGGGAATGCCCAAAGCGGCACAAAGTTCTTCGTCCATATTTTGCTCCTCCTCAGTTTCCTGAGATGAATTTAATGCCGGGTTGTCAAGGTTCGGGTTGTTCGTGAGAGCAGCCCGCAAAATTTCGGTGATATTTCCCTCCTTGTCGCGGGTAAACACCGGGCTTATGTACCTGTATTCCTTATTCCTGATTGCCTGTTCGCCGCGCGAGTTCCATTCCACATCAGCCCAGATTGAGCCGTCCGTTTCTGCGGTGAAATTCTTGAACCACCCGAAAGCCGGGGCTTCGCCGCCGTGCGGAGCGGAAAGGTCTGTCGAATGGTTCTCGTCGATTACACAGCCATTCCTCACCGTCACTCGGTCGCTCGCATTCATCTTGGCGCAGAGCGACAAGGGGTCTGAGTTCTTCCACCTGCGACCGTCAACACCGACAATCTCTTTTCCCGCCGGGAGAATCTGAATGCGGCAGGGGATTTTTCCGTCAAATGAGTTGAGGCATAAAAAAAGGCTATCAGTAGTTTTCATACTGATAGCCTAACTCTTTTTTCTGCCGAACATAGTTTAACCGCCGTTACAATTCGTCAAACAATGACGGTTGATTTTTTTCCTGCCGCAATTCAACGGCTCGCGCCCTAAGCCTGTAAATCTGCGTGAATGTTATCTTGTATTCCCTGCAAAGCTCGCCGCGCGATTCGTCTGTTCCGTCATAACGCTCATAGATTTCTTTTGCGACCTCATCGCGGAATGCCCGCACCTCCTGCGGAATATACACTTGAACGCCGCCGAACTGCGACATAATCACATCAAGCATGATTTCCGCCGTTCCGTCCCCCACAGCGTCCGCAAGGATTCCGAAAAGTTGCTCCGCCGTCTTTGAGTTGTCGCGCTTGAACTTCGGAAGGAAAATCATCTGACCGCCGTAATACTGGCAGATTGCACGGATTCCCTTGACGGCTGTCTCATGCTCGCCCTTGCCGAGCCGTGCGGAACAGGAAGCCACCATTTCGGCGGTAAGATTCAGTTCATTTGTCATTGCCGCTCTCCTTGTGGTCGGGGTTGTAGCCAGCGTCCGCCATCATCTTGCGCAGGGCAAGAATTACTTTCTGCGCATCCTTCTTGTCCATGAATCGCGGGTGGTCTGCCCCGGTTATCCGCTTTATGAACCTATACAGGGCACGGTCTGACTTGTCGCGGGCGACCAGTTCCCACATTCCCTTGATGTAGTCCATCTGCTCTTTTTTCGTGTCCCATCCGAGTTCAATTTCCTTTGTCTCAAGTTTCTTGACGCGGAAGCCCAGTTTCTTCGTTGCCCTCAAAACCTCGTCCAGTTCAAAAAGCGTCATGTCGGAGCAACTTGATTTCTTCGCCGTGCTTTCCAAGACCGCCCGATAATCTTCTTCCGAAAGACCCACCTGAGCCTTCGCAATGTGAATCAGCTTAATGAGTTTTGACCTATCCAATTTGCCGCCCCTTTTTCACTCCTTGCCGAGCCGAAAAATCACCCCGCCAACGCTCTTTGCAGTAGTGCGAAACGGGGTAATTTGGTTTATTTGATACTTTTCCCGATTCTTGCTTTTTGCGCCTCTGTGAGTTGATTTCTCTGCATCACGCTTTCCATCGCAAAAGTGGCAAACGACTCAATAGAGCCGAATCTTTTTTGCTCCACATAGCCCGCAAGTTCTCGGTAGTTGTTCACATGGAGCGTGATTGTCTTTTTGTCCTCATTCGGTTCAAGCCAGTTAAACGCGGCTTTGACAACTTCGCTTTTCGCAAGAACCGAAACGCGACCAAGCCCGCGCTCCTCCGCCATTCTCTCCAGAGCCTTGTACTGCTCGTCCGTGACGGTAATCAAAACTTTCTTTCCACCCATTCTCAATCCCCCCCTTCATCAGTGATGTTGCTCTACTTGTGCGCGAAACCTTTTTTCCTGCCATTCAAGAAGACAGCCGTCAACCATTTTTTCAAGCGATTTTGCGGTCAGCAAGTCTTCCTTGTCTCTCGTGCTGAAATACTTGATTTGTGCAAACCGCATCTGCTTGACCATTGCAAAGAATTCCTCTACAACCATTTTCCGCCCCCTTAAAGCGAATTGACCACATCGCGGTCTACCAAGTCCGCGCCAAGCTCGGCGCAGGCGTTCATAGCCATGCGCGTCCAGTTGTTTATGAGGAGCGGATAGCCCACGCTGTAGACCACATTGCGCCGTGTCTGCTTGCGAAGCCGCTCGGCGATTGCCTCGCACCCTTCGTCCGTGATGATTTTTGCACGTTCCTTTCCGAGCCGCTTGAACTTGATGTCAAGGTAGTCTGCGATTTCTTTTCCAGTTCCGAGCGGTTTGAGTTCAAGCACTTCAATTCGGCGGATAACCTCGCGGGCTTCCCAGTTCTGGCTTTCGTCAAGTTTGGCTTTCATTTCCGTCTGACCGATAAGCACGATTGCGAGCAGTTTCTTGAAGCCGTCCTCCAGCTCCCAAAAACGCTTCAAGTATTTGAGCGTCCAGATGTTGAGGTCGTGCGCTTCCTCAATCATGAGAACATGGTTGTAGCCCGCGCGTGAGCTGTTGGTAAGAATAAGCTCAACCTGTCGGCTCTTTGCCTCCAGTGTTCGCTTGGGCTTTTCCGCCGAGCAATCTTGAATGATTGCGTCGCAGATTGCGCTCGTTGTGAGCCGTGCCTTGTCGATTGAGTGCGGCGCGACGATTTTGATTTTCTGACCTTCCGCTTGGATTCTGTCCATAGCGTAGCGGCGGATTGTCGTCTTTCCGCTGCCCGATTCTCCGAGCAGGGCGACCATGCCGCCCACCTTTGCGGTCTGATAAAGAAACTCCGCAATAAAGCGGGTTTCGTCGGTGAGGTAGACATCATCGGCTTTGGTGACATCTCCGTTGAATGGGTCTTGGAAAAGACCGAATTTTTTATACGCTTTCATCGTCAGCATACTTTCATCTCCTTTTGGCTTTACGCCATCTTCTCGGCGGTCACGCCGTCGTATTCTGCAACCAAATCATCGACCATCTGAGCGGGAACTCCGTCGGGATATTCCTTTTTCAGATAGGAAATGAAACCGTCAGGCAGGTAGCCCGCCCTTGCCTTGAATCGTTTCGCCATCTCCACCGTGCTGATAAGAATGTCGTGGACTTCCACAGTTCCGGCGGCAATCTCAACTTGCTTTCCGGTCTGCGTCTTGAGCCACGGATTCTCCTCGTTGCGGATAAGGCTGTGCGTCTTGAATCCCTGACCGTCCGTAATGCCCGCGAACGGAACTGCGGACTTGTCGTCAGCCGCCGCGATTTGTGCAAGTGCCTTCGTGTTCTTTTCGCGCAGGGTGTCCGGGAGGCTCTTGTATTCCTTGCCGAACACGGGCGCGTCAACATCAAAGCCAGCCGCATCGTATTCAATCGGCTTCACCTCGTAACTTACGATTTCGCCCGCGCCGTCCTTGTAGCTCACGAGCGTAAGCGCGTCATCGGAAACAAGAATCGGCTGGACGTTCACCGTCTGACCTACCATGATGTCGGGGAGGTGAGACAGGCTGTAGCGCGTGGCGGTCTTCCGCTTGGGATGCACAAAGCTGATTGCAAGGTCGCCGCCCACCGTGCGCACCTGTATTCCTGTCGTGAAAATCTGGCGGCAGATTTCCGCGTCGGGAAGCTCGCGCAGCTGGTCTTTCTCTATCCAGTTCCAAAGCTGAGTCCTGCTCCCGATTTTCTTTCCGTTGCGGATTATCCGCGTATCGCGCCCTTCAAGGGCGTTTGCGTTGAACGCCGCGCACCACCTTTCCGCCGCGTCGTTCAGCTCCTCAATGGAGCTCACAGGCTCAAGCCTCAGAAGACTCTCGAACTGCCGCTCCACTATGTCGTTTGACTTCTCCACCTGTCCTTTCGCTCGCGGGTTTCCGGGCATGTGCGGCTTAGTCTCCACGCGGAGAGCCTTCAGCGCGTTCGTCACCGGCTTTGAGATGTTTGCAGAGCCGCAGTCCCAAATCAGCAGTTCCGGCAAGCCGTGGAAGTTGTAGAGCGGGTCGCTCTTCTTCCCCCACGCATAGAGCAAAAAGTCGTACATGTTAGCCGAGTTCTCGCCCGCCGCCGCGTAGTATTTCACGCAGATTGTCCCGGAGAAGTGGTCTGTCAGCACATACCGCCAGCACTTCAAGCTCTCCCTGCCTTCAAGGAACGGCTTGTTTTTGTAGACCTCATCGTCGCGCAGGAATTTCTGCCCGCCGTTCGGGGCAAAGTACATAAGAGCCACGGAAGGGTCTGCAAAATGCACTTGGTTCGGGTATTCCGTCCTCATGCGCTGGTAGGGGCTTTGCTTCGCCGTGCTTTCCGTGGAGAGCGTCCGGCTTTTCAGAAGCCCCGCGAGCTGCCTGTTCCCAATCGGAATGTCGAAGCCGTTCTGCATCATAATGCTCCTTGCATTCTCAATGCTCATCGTCTTTTTGCCGTTCTTTCGGAGGCTGTTCTGCAAAAGGGCGGCGACGGCACTAAGATTCTTTTCGCTTATGCTCGAACTGCCCGCGTCGCTCCTTTTCTTGCGGTTGCTTTCCCACCCGCATTCTTTGAGCGCACGGTACGCGCTGTCCTTGCAGAAACCGAATATACGGCACATCTCGGCTATAACCTCGCTCCGCCCTTTTGCCGTCCGCACCGCGTTCATTTTCAGAACAAAATCCTCATACACGGCTATTCCTCCTGTCTCGCGGGGCGGATGTTCTCCATGTCCTGCATAAGTTCTTGGTAGGTGTCGTCAAGCAGGGAAGCAATCCAAGAAGCGTCCTCAATCCACTTGTCAAGCTGCTCTACCGTAACGCCCTCGGTTTCCTGTGCGTTGGCAATCAGAATCCGTGCGCTCGTAAGTGTGTCTTTTGCCACCGAGAGCGAGCCCACAAGGCTCTTGCGCATTTCGTCAAGAGCGAGTCCAGCAAGTTGCTCCTGTGTTGGTGGCTGTCTGCCAGCCACTTCCATTTCAAGCGCGGAGATTGTGCTTTCCTTTTTGCACACGACTTCTTCAAGTGCAATCCGCTCGTCCTCGCGCTCTTTCTTTTCCTTGCGGAGCGCGTTTCGCAATTCGCGGATTGACATTTTTGCGATGTCGTCAACCGTTCCAAGCCCGGAAACTTCCGCTCCGTCAGAAAGTTGAGCCACATCGTCATCATCAAGAACTGTAAGTGCCTTGATTTTTGAACTGCCCAAATTCGCCAACGTTGGCGAATTTCCGAATTTTCTAGCCGCCGCCATTGCATAGTTTGCACTTCGAGAGGCAAGCCCCAAATCTTCAACGGCAGCCATGAAACTGCCGTGTTCCTCGTGGTTCTTTATCAGAATCAACTGCGCACCAAGACCGAGCAAACCGTTAGCCATCTGCTCTTGGTACATACGAGCCTTTTCCATGCAAAGATGAAGATTGTATGTTTCCCCATTTTCCAAGAAACGCTCGTCGTCAGAACGGAGCACAAGCTCACGGTTTTCTGCGTCTTGCGACATAGCGTCAAGAGCCTGTGTCGCTCCGTCTGAATCTTCAAGTTTTCGTCTACCCATTGTTTTTCTCCACCGTTTTCAAATTCGCCAACGTTGGCGAATTTGATTTTTTATTGCATTGCGGAAGCGTAACGCGCCTCTTCCTCGCTCAGCGACAGCCGGGCTTTCTGATAACTTTTCATTATCTGCCCGGCGACACCGCCGAACTTCTCGGAGAGCCTCCAAGCCCCCTTTCTGTTGCGGGTAACAAGTTCAAACTTTTCAAAGATTGCCATGTCCCTGCAAATGTTTGATTCCGAAGTGCCAAGCAAAGCGGAAAGTTCCTTGTTGCTCATGCCGTCTTGGTGATTTTTACCCAAGACAAGTGCCTCCGCCAAAATTCGCTCTTGGCTTGAAAGTTTTTCGTTCATACACACCTCACCGGATTTTCATCCGCAATGCGGCATCCCTAATCGCAATCCCCATGCGCTGAATGCCGCGACAATGAATGCGCTCGCCGAAGTCTTTGATTCTCATGCCCCACCTGTACACAAAGCCCATCACCGCGCACCCCCTTACAAAGCCGCCACATCAAGCGGAATCTGCTTGTAGCTGCCGTCCTGCTGACGCTCATAAAAGCGCATGTAGGTTTTTGAACTTGCGACCTGCATACTCTCGCTGATTGCGTCCATCGCTTTTTTCCAAGTGCTGTCCTTGATGTTGAGCCGTCGCAAGCCCAAGACACGGCTCGTGCTGACAAGCCCGCTTTTTCCAACATTGAAAGCATCATCCACGATTGCCCGCAGATTTTCGTTTGCGCCCTCGCTCCAACTGGCAATGCATTTGTCAATCAACTGCTTTGCCACCTGCAACTTCTCGTTGAACTGGATTGTGTCATTAACGGCGACCATGATCTTGTATTTGCCGTCAAAACTCGTGAGCGTAACATTGCCCTTAGAGCCGCCGTATTTCCGTGCGCCGGAATCCTTCGCGCTTTCCGCAAGGAAGTCCTGCACACGAAGCCAGATGTCGCGCTTGAACTCAATGAGCCTGTCGCGCTCCGCGAAGGTGTCCTTCATGATTGAGGTAACAGTTTCGTGCCGTTTCCAGTCGATTGGTTTGATTGCCGAAATAGGGGTGAGTTTTCCCTGTGCGTCCTCAATGTAGTCTTTTAAATCTTTTGCCATAGTGGTCTCCTTAATAAAGTCTTTTCAAAATGTCCTGCATAAATGCAGTAGGTGAATCGCCTTCAACCATAACGGACTTTCTGTATCCGTTTTTGAAAACGATGTCCACGCAACCGTTACGGTCGCTCCATTCAAGACAGCGAACGGAAAGTCTTGGTGTGTTTGAAAGCACCCCCCCGAACTGAATTCGCGTACGCTCCAAATCTTCCTGCCACCGCAACAAACTTCGTCGTCTTTCGGTTTTTGGTTTTGGAAACATCGGATTTGAAAAATCCCATTTCATGCAGCGCCCCTTCTCGGAATTGCCAAGAGGTCGCTCAGTGATGAGAAGCCTAAAATGTCGCAGAGAACGATGTAGACTTTTGATGATGATGTTCGCCCTGCAAGCACATTTGACACTTGCGATTGGGAACACCCAGCGCGGGCGGCAATCTCTGTCTGCGTAACCCCACGCAAACGAAGCTGATAACCAACCCATTTACCCTTGTCAGAATTCAACCTTTGCAGGCAGGGGCTTTTTGTGGTATAATACATAAAATCTTCCTTGTAGGATTTTTCCTACGGCTTGTTTTTTCAACCGAAAGAATCAGTTTCAGAGCCTTTTCTTTCGGTTTTTTTGTTAGCAGTAAATAAATAATTATTTATTGCCGATAATTTAATTATAGCAGAAACTTCTAAATTGTCAAGAAGAAAATGCTAAAATAGAGGTTTTCTTGGAAAATTTAGCAGAAATTCTAAAGCAAATTCGGCTAGAATCGGGGGTAAGTCAAGCAGAATTTGCTAAAAAAATCGGTGTATCGCAAAGAACTTGGTCGGCTTATGAATCGGGGGAAACGCGCCCGAAAGTCGCAACTTTACTCGCATTGTCAAGCATGGGCTATGAAATTCCCGATGTTACTTTAGGTTCATATCAAGGCTCTGAAACAACAGGAAGTGCGGGCGCGGCGTTAAGGCGGCAACTTGAAGCAGAAACGCAACTTTCCGCAGTGAGGGATTTTGACATTTTTAGATTAAAACACGGAACAACCGTGCCAATCGCCGCAAAGGAAACTGATTTTGATGCGCTTGTTCTTCTTCCAGTTTTCACACAAACAGCGGCGGCAGGTCGAGGTCAGCCCGAAACTCAATTACAAGAAATTGACAGATACATCCCGATCGTGTTGGAAATGCTCGGCGGTGCGAATCCCAAGAACTGTGGTATCGTGCGTGTCGTAGGCGACAGTATGACGGACATGAACTTGTTTAACGGCGACTTCGTGATTTTTGACCGAACGCAAACAGAGGGCGATGGCGTGTATGTAATCAGCATTGGAACTGATGTGCGCGTCAAGCACTTGGAATATCGTCCGATTGAGCGCAAAATCGTCATCAGCTCGGAGAACGCAAAACGCTACCCTAATCCGGAAATCATCTCGTATGAACAGGCTGAAAGCCTTTTGCAGATACACGGCAAAGTGGTTAGTTGGCTGCACAGAAATCCGTATTAGGGGAGATGAAACATGGGAGCATTGATAGGTACTTGTGTTTTTGGGTTAGTATTGTTTCTTACAGGTTTTCTTTTTTTGAAACTTCAAAAAAAAGGTGTTGCAATTTTTGAATTTATAGCTGGCGGACTTTTTCTTGTTGCAGGAGTTTTGGCAATTATTCTTTCTGCCAACCAAGCAAAAAGTGAGCATTATAAATTTTCGCAATTTAAGTCAGATTACAAGAAAGCCGCAAAAATATGTGGAGTTCCATATACACTAGAAAATGATGTTAGGCAAAACATATATTTTCTTACAGATACAACCGTACTTTATATAACGGAAAATAAGATACACGAAATAACGGGGTTCAATGTTTCCATATCAGGAAATAAAACCGATGGTTTCTTTGACGACAGTAATTATGCGCTTGCCGTTGTTTGTGCCGTTGAAGATTTAAAAACTCCAAATGAAGCGGCTGACTTCATAAACTCCGTTCTTGATTTGCCACTGGATAAATACATAACAGGAAAATCTGGCTTCAAGTATTCTCACGGCTTGCAAGCAGAAAGCACAATAGGCTTCAACATTTCCAAAACTTTTATGACTTGGGATGAAGTTGTAAAAAAAGCGAATCAGTAATTCCTTTTTCTTTTAACCGCCGCTAATGCACAACGGCGGCTTTTTTCTCTACACCGCCAGCACGGGAAACACCACATCACGTGGGAATCCGCTCTGGCTTGGAAGGTCGCGCAACTCCTGCACATAGACAAGAATCGTCTCGTAAACTTCCGTACTGTCGGTGGTCTCCAAGCCGAGCGCGGACTGCTGCTCGTACCTCTGAATTCGCCACTGCACAGCCTCAATCAGAGCGTCACGCTCACGCCGCACACGCTCGGCAATCTCCTCGTCGCTCGGTGGCGGAGGGTCTTCCAAAGTCGGTTTTTCACCTTTATGGAATGTTATGACCTTGCCCGCCGACTGTCCGTCCATCAGAGCCATGTGTTCGGCATTCGTCAGTATGACAAAATCAGAAAGCCCTATCGTTCCGTCCTCGTCCAAAACCGAATCGGGGAGATAAAATCCGTAGTTCTCGCCGTCTTTCGTTCCAGCGAACACGACACCACTGTAGTCGGGCTTGGCATCTTCCGAAGTCTCTTTTTCTTCGTCCATAGGAATCTCCTTGAAAATTGATATGTCAAAGTATACAGCCCCGCTCGTTTCCATATCTTTTAACCGCAGTTAAGACATCCGAAAATCCTCTCCCTGCTATTCTGTGGGGAGAGGTGAAAAATGAACAATCTGAAATTCGAGATGTGGCGCGACAAGCGGAGCTACGACTTCCGCGCCGAAAAGTCCAAGCCCGACAGCTTCGGCAACAACTGGCTTCACAACAGCATTGACCATATCCTTCTCATCAAAGGCGACAAAGTGCTTTTCACGGCTAACTGCCAGAGCGTGGCGAACTACTGCTTCGGGGAGATGTCGCCGGGCGACAGTCTGCCACACGGAGACACCGTCGCGCCCGGAAACTTCACCGTGCGCTGCTTCGTAGAGCCGAGGAACTTCCACGGCGAAATCCACGCAATCACAAGCACGACCGACCTTGACGGTCAGAGAATAGACAGAAACGCCATGCAGATTTCCGCAAGGGGCTTCCAAAACGGACGCTGGCTCATCCACGACCGATTCTCAAAGAAGCTCGGACGCGACACGAACTATGCTTGGAGTGCGGGCTGCTTCATTCTCTCATCAATAGACCTTGAAGCCCTGAACGAAACGCTAAAGAAAGAGGGCGTAAAGCCGGGCGACGAGATATTGGGCGAACTAATCGAACAGAGGGTAATGTGATGAATGTTGACTTGCAGCAGTTTCTTCCGGCGGCGGTAATAGTCGCCATAATACTCACGGTTTTGCTCACGGAAATCGTCAAAAAGGCGGACAAGAAGGACAAGCTCAAAGGCTACAGGATTTATGTTCCGGCACTGCTGAGCGGGCTTGAATCAGCATCGCTTGCGTTCGGCGAGTTCTTCACTTGGAAGCAGGCACCGTTCTACTGGGCTGTCATCTTCGCGGTGAGCGTGTTCGGCTACGAGGCAATCTACCGAAAAATCAAGGCATGGATTGGCGTTGATGAAGAGACTTCTCCAAATAATTAAATCAGTGCTTTGCGTAATCGGCTTGCTGGCGGTCGGAATCCTTACGGGCGCACTACTCACAAAGAAACTGAAGCTTGAAAATACCGATGAAGCAGAAAAGGCAAAAGAGGACAAGAAGAATGAGATTGAAAGCACTCCCGCTGATGTGCTTGTTGCTTCTAGCGACAACGCAAACGAACTGGGCGCAATCAAGGACGGAATCAAGTCTGACTTCCGGGAGCGAATACGGAATAGACTTGAATCGGAGCTACACGGGCTCGGAAGTGGAAGCCCTGCTACAGATAGTGACGGAGGAATCGGAACAGGCGATTGACCGCGCATTCAACGAGGGCTACAAGCAAGGTCTGCTCGCTTCCGCTCCCGATGCGGAATACTGGAAGGCAAAAGCCATGCAGTCCGAATTGGAAATCAAGCGTCTAAAGCGCGCGCGGTGGATTTTTGCGGTCGGCGGATTCGGTGTGGGCTTCATTGTCGGCGGCGGATTCGGCTTTTCCATACGGCTACAGAACTGACCTCACTCTTTTTAATAACGCCTGTTAAAGTACGGGCGTTGTTTTGTTTTGGTAACATTCATTCAACGGAGCAAATATGGAAATCGCAAAATTCGTACTTTCATGCGTGGGAAGTTTCATAGCCGTGTCAACCTTCTTCATGGGAATTTGGAAAGCCTACGCAAAAAAGACAGACGACAGAATTCAGTCAATCAGACAGTCCGCAGACAGGCAGATTCAGGAAGTAAAGGCGGAATCTGCGGCAGAAATAAAGGACGTGAGGCAAGGCTCTATCGCTAAGACGGAGAAACTGGAGAAGCGCATCGAATCACTTGAAAAAGCAGTCACCGAACTTCAGAAGGATTTGAACGCGAATGTCGGACAACGGCTCTCGAACATAGAGGGCGAGATGAAGGGCATGAACAACATCCTGAAGCAGATACAAGGCTGGTTCATCAACAACACGCCGAGAGGTGAAAAATGAAAGACATATTCATCGGCAACCAACGAATCATAATCCTGCAGGGAATCGAAAAGAACATAACGCTCTCAAACGAAATGGCGCAAAGGCTTCTGCGTGTCTACGGACACACGATCCCGCTTGAAAGCGTGAATGCAATCTGCTTTTGGCTTGAAAATCGGGGGCTTGTTCTGATAGAACGTCTTGCGGAGAACCTTTTCACAATGAAGCTCACAAAACACGGTCGGGAAGTTGCTCTGGGCTATGCCCGCGAGGACGGCGTGGATTTGCCCGTGGAGGATTAGCACATGGGACAGAAATCAAGCATCGACAGGCTTCCGCCGGAGCTGCGCGAAAAACTGATTGAACTCTTGCAGAACCCGGCAATAACGCAGAAAGAAATCGTTGACGAAATCAACAAGGCTGCGGGCGAAACCGTTGTGTCAAAGAGCGGCGTGAACCGCTACAAACTGCGCATGGACAGGTTCGCCGCCAAGAGCCGGGAAGCCCGTGAGGTCGCGGACGCATACATCGAAAAATACGGCACGGAGAACCGTAACAAACTCGGAAAAGTCGTGAACGAATATATCAAACTGATGGTGTTTGACCTCACCACCGAACTGGAGGAACTAAAAGACTCGGACGGCGAAATAAAGCCGGAGGACTTGGCGGACATCATCTATAAGGTCTCACGCGCAATCAAGGAACTTGAACAGGCTGAAAAATTAAACGCTCAGCGTGAGGCGGAAATCAAAGCCGCCGTGCAGAAAGAAACTGCCGAAAAGGTGGAGACAGTCTGCAAGCAAAACGGCGTGTCAAAAGACACTATGGACATGGTTCTCAAAGAGGTATTCAACATACAATGACACTTGAGGAAGCCCGCAACACAGCAATTTTTCTCCAATACCAGATAGACTGGCTGATGGACGACTCCCCATTGAAACTTTGGGAAAAGAGCCGCCGAATCGGCGCGTCTTGGTGCGAGGCGTTCTTCACGGCAAAACTCGCATCGCTCACAAAGCCGTCGGGCGGCATGGACTGCTTCTATATGGCTTACGAAAAAGAAATGACACAGCAGTTCATCTCCGATGTGGCATTCTGGGCAAAGGCACTGAACAAGGCTTGCGGCGACATTGAGGAAGTCGTCATAAAGGACGAGGACAAGGACATTCTTCTTTACAAAATTCGCTTCGCTTCTGGCTTCGAGGTGTGGGCTTTGCCGTCAAAGGCTAGGCTTCTGCGCTCCAAGCAGGGACATTTCATCTTTGACGAGGCGGCGTTTGCTGACGAGTTCCGCGAAATCATTAAGGCTGCCCATGCGTTCCGGATCTGGGGCGGCTCTATCTCAATTCTCTCAACGCACAACGGGGAAGAAAACCCATTCAATGAGCTGATTCAGGAAGTCAAGGACGGAAAGAAAAAATGGTCGCTCCATCACACCACAATCGAAAACGCACTTTCCGACGGACTTTACAAGAGAATCTGCGCCGTGCAGAACAAAAAATGGTCAAAGGAAGCACAGGACGATTGGCTTAAAGACTTGCTTGACGAGGCTGGCGACTTCGCAGATGAAGAATACTTTTGCATACCGACAAGGGCGGGAGAGCGTTACTTCCCAGTTGAACTCGTGCGCTCGGTAGCCGTCAAGGACAAGAGCGTTTTCCGCTTCGCCGCTTCCGATTCATTCACATTTGAGAAGTCAGATAAGCGCGAAAAAGAAATCAGAAAATGGTTCAAGACCGTAAAGCCGACATTGCTTTCAACCGACCTTCCCGTCTGCGTTGGCGAGGACTTCGCGCGTAGCGGCGACATCACCGTGCTTCACTTCGACATGGAACTTCCTGACGATTCGACCGACACGCTATGCGAAATCGAGTTGCGCAATGTGCCGTTCGAACAGCAAAGGCAGTTCATTCAGTTGTGCTTTGACACGCTGAAAAACTTTGACGGTGCGGCATTTGATAGCCGTGGAAACGGTCAGATGATTGCGGAATGGGCGGCTCAGGAATACCCCGGCTGTATCTTCCCGGTGATGATTACCCGCAAATGGTACGCGGAGAATTTTCCGTCACTCAAAAGTGCGTTCGAGGAAAACAAATCGAACATTCCCGACGACAGCTTCATAAAGGACGATTACAGGGTTGTAGGACTTTTGCAGGGCGTTCCGCTCATAACCGACAGAACCGGAAGCGGACGAAACAAACGGCACGGCGACTCGTGCATCGCAAAGCTGATGGCACATTTTGCACATCGGGAACTTGAAGGAGCGGGCTATCAGGAGATGACTTATGAGGCGGTCGAAACGCCGAACAAATACAGATTTTCAAAAGAGGATGACGAATGGTAGACGGCAAGACAGAAACTGACGAAAAAAAAGACATCAAGAAAAATCTCGGAATCGAACAGGCGTTTGCTGTTCCCTATACAAACAGAACTCCGTGGGCTGATTTCGGCATACTGCAACGGCTATCGCCCGAAAAACTTTCCGGCATACTCCGTGATGTCCGTGACGGCGAATGTCCCGCCGAATACCTGGAGCTTGCGCAGGACATGGAGATGCACGACCTTCATTACCGCTCGGTTCTTTCCACAAGAAAGGACGCTGTTTGTGGTCTTGAAATCAGAGTTGAGCCAGCAAGCGACGACAAGCGCGACATGGAGATTGCAAAGGCAGTCGAAGACGACATCATTCAGAATCGCTCGGCGCGTTTTGTGCCGCTTGTGCGTGATATGCTTGACGCACTCGCAAAGGGCTTCTCCGCTGTGGAAATCACATGGAACACAAGCGGAAAAACTTGGAAGCCGCAGAAATACGCATGGAAAGACCCGCGTTGGTTTCAGTATGACAAGGAGACGGGACAGACGCTCATGCTACGCGACGAGCTGACAACCGAACTTCATTCGCTGCTCCCCAATAAATTCATAATCCACGAGCCGCACTTGATAAGCGGAACGCAGATTGCGGGCGGGCTTGCGCTCCCTGCGCTCTTTTATTTCATGCTCAAAAGTTACGATGTCACTAGCTGGGCAGCATTCATCGACCGCTACGGCTTCCCGATAAGGCTCGGAAAATACAGCCGCAAGGCAACGAAGGACGACATCAACACGCTCCGCCGTGCGGTCGCCTCAATCGGGGCAGACTTCGGCGCGGTCATTCCCGAAGGTGCGGAAATCGAAATCATCGAGTCCAAGACATCAAACGAGAATTCCGAAGCCTATCAGAAAATGGCGACTTGGATAGACAAGCAGATTTCAAAACTCGTACTCGGTCAGACGATGACAACGGACGACGGCTCAAGCCGTGCGCAGGGCGAAGTCCACGAGGAAGTGCGGCAGGACATTGCCACGGCTGACGCGCTCGCCGTAGCCGACACTCTCAACTCAATGCTCGTCGTGCCTTATGTCAAACTCAACTTTGGCGAGCAGGAACGCTATCCCGAAATCGTGCTTTACAAGCCCGACGAGCAGAACATTGAGCAAGTCGTGGACGCAATCGAAAAGCTCGCACCGCACGGACTTACGGTAAAGGCAGAGGAAATCCGCTCAATGCTTGGACTGTCAAAGCCGGAGGAAGATGACGAGATAATCGGCGGCAGAATGCCCGTGTCCGACTTCCCAAGTGACGAGTCGGAGCGGAACGCCACAGAACTCAACGCCGCTAAAGCCGGAAAAAGCAGCGCGGACGGCGGCGGCATGGTCGGCGACTTGGAAACTGAATTTTCGGGCGACTTCATTCCGATAAGCGACGAGATAGCCGAGGTCTTGGAAAAGGCTGCCGACAACTCAACGGATTTTGACGGCTTCAAGTCGGAACTTGAAAAACTCGCCGCCGACTGGTCGCCCGACAAAATCGCCGAGCTTATGGCTGTCGCCTTCTTCTCCGCACGTGCTAAAGGCGACAGCAAATTTGAGGGGTAGATTATGGACGAAAGAGAAAAGGAAATCGTAAAGAAAATTGTACATCCGTTATACACGGTTGAATATCTTGAAAACTGGATAAAGCGAAATGACAATGTTTTCACGAACGCGCCTGCTGCATTGGAAGCCTGCACCGCAAAGGGATTCTATGCCGCCGTTAGACTGATTGCAAAATGGGAGCGTGAATAATGCCTGACACTCTCATTCCCAAACGCGCTCTGGACTACATCAGGAACAAGAAACTAAAGCCCGCGTTCTCATACAAGGACGTGTGGAACGAGGAACACGCGGCATCGTTCACCGTGGCAAAAGCCATGCAACTTGATGTACTCGCCGACATCAAGGGCGAGGTTGAAAAGGCAATCAAGGACGGCACGACATTCGAGCAGTTCAAGAAAAGCCTGAAGCCCACGCTTATTCAGAAAGGCTGGTGGGGTCGGCGCGAAATGACAGACCCGCTCACAGGCGAAACCGTGAACGCACAGCTCGGAAGCGACAGGCGGCTAAAGACAATCTATCAAACAAACCTCAGAAGCGCGTACCAGAAAGGACAGTACGACCGCACGATGGAAAGCACATCACACCCATACCTGATGTACAGAATCGGAGCGAGCGTACACCACCGCGAGCAGCACTTGCGATGGAACAACCTCATTCTTCCGAAGGACGACCCGCTCTGGAACTCAATTTTTCCGCCCAACGGCTACGGTTGTAAGTGCTACACCGTAGCCGTCAGCGAAGCCCGCAAGCAGAAATACGAGCAGAACGGAGTGCCGGCATACAACCCCGGCACGCAGAAAACCATGCGGCTTCCGGTTCAGACCACCGCGCCGCGCATGACATATACGCTCTATGAAAATACCAGAAAAGGAATAATAGAGCGAATACCGAAAGGCATAACTCCCGGTTTTAATTGGAATCAGGGAAAAGCCGACAGGGTGTTTTCCTCTGTTCAGGCATTGGCAAATAAAAGTGAAGTGAAACTGGGAGAGCATAATTTTGATTTCTTGAAAACCGTGATTAACAACAAGATTTTCAGAGACAATTTTCAATCTTTCGTTGATAAAAGTTTCAGTGGAACATACAAGGGGCATGAGATTACGCCAGTAGGATTTCTCAATCCGAGAGTTACGAATTGGCTCAAAAAGAATGTCGGAATTGATGTCGGTACGAATACTGTAATCGGTCTTGAATCAAGGCTGATAAAAGGCATAAAAGCCACCCGCCATGCAATTCAAAAAAACGATGCGGAAATTTTGCTTGACACTATGCTGAACGGCAAGACCTATTGGTTAAAGGACAGCAACGGCAATTCGGCTAAAGACGGACTTCTGTATCTTTTTCCTGTAAACGAAAATGAATGGTTTAAAATCGCGGTAAGACCGAATGCAAGTGTGAACGGAATAACATCGGCGTTTATCCGCTCAGTTGGCTATGTACCGAATTCTACAATAGCGGATATGCTGTTGTGGCTGACAGAAATAAAATAAGGCTTGAACAGGGACGCGACCGCGATAGCTGACAGCCCGATGACATCGCAATATGAACAAGCCTATGTCCCGATAATAACTCCCCCCGCAAACTAAGTCAAGAAGCATTTTAACCGCCGTTAAGATACTCAGGCGGTTTTCTTTTTCTATACTTAACATACACTTTCATCGGACGCAGGACGCTGGCGGAAAGCCCACCGCTCAAAGCCAGCGTCCTTTTTCTCCGTTGAAACCCTGAATTCGAATGGTGATTCATTTTCAGAAAATCTAACCGCGCAAGTGGAAGGAGGTGATGCCGATGAGCAAAATTGTCAGGTGTCTGGTCAGTTTCTGGCTTTGGATTGCGGTGATACTCGTGTCATTCATGATGCTCGTAATCTCCATAGTCGCGAGCCATGTTCCGACCGTTGCCGTAGCGATTTTTGCGGTGGTCATATTCGCCATGTCACTCACCGTGGCAATCGTGAACCCCGGAATCTTCGCGAAGCAGACCACCACGGCGACAGCCACCTAGCGCGACCAAAACCGTGAGGTGAGAAAAAAAAGAAAACTTGTGCATTTTATGGGGCGGACAATGGCGGTATGGAAGAACGGCAGGAACATGGATTTTCTGCACGGCAAAAACAAACTTACGCACGGAGATGTGCAAACGGCTGTGAACAGCATGACTTTCTGCGGATTGCAGACCGCCGCCGCCTCATTCTTTTTGCTCTGCCAAAAAATCGGCATCCCGCCGAAAGAAGCGGCAGAAATCCTAGAAAACGAGGGTAGGAAATGAAAGTGTATGTCGCGGGGAAAGTCACAGGACTTCCGAAAGACGAAATCTTCAAGAAATTCTACGAGAGCGCAAAGACGCTCAAAAAGGACGGGCATACCGTGATGTCGCCCGCCGTGCTTGCTCTGAACGAGGGCTTCGAGCATGGCGACTACATGCACATCTGCTTCGCGATGGTCGATGTATGCGATGCCGTGTTCATGCAAAAAGACTGGCAGCAGTCGAAGGGCGCAAGAATGGAATTGCAGTACGCGACCGACTGGAAGAAACAAATCCTCTACGAGGACGAATCCACGCGGGAGGAATAGGACGATGAAAGATGAAAGTGCAACGGAAAATTTAGAATCGGTTAAGCGCAGAGTAAAGAAACTGCTCGCCCTGTCAAAATCGCCGTGCGAGGCGGAAGCCGAGAGTGCGATGCGCAAGGCAAACGAACTCATGGCGGCGTATAAAATCAGCCAAAAGGAAATCTTGGACTTTATCTCAAAATCGGTGAAAGGAACTAAGCGAGTTAGCCGCTGGCGTACCATATTGGCGAATGCCGTTGAGAATGTATATGCGACTTGCCACTACAGAACGCCAGACGGGAAAGTCATTTTTTATGGCGAGGAACTTGATGTTTTCATGGCAACGGAAATGTACACCTACCTCTGCAAGACTATAGACCGAATGGCGAAGCAGAACATCCGCAAGAACGCAAAATACAAATATCGACAGTCATACCGCACAGGAATAGCAGACCAACTATGGCGCAGAATGTTCCATCTCGGCTGGAACTGCTCGTGGCGCAACCCCGAAGAACTGGATGCCCAAAAAAAAGCCGTGCAGGAATTCGTCAACACGATGGTCAAACTGGAAACACAGCCTATGAAAAAGAAAGCGGAAAATTCAACAGCCTACAACCGTGGCAGAATCGATGCCGACGGTGTGAGCCTTGCCCGGCAGATGACAGGAAGCGGCACAAGACGAATCGGGGATTGGTGATATTATGAAACCCAAATTCGCCAACGAGTGCGAATTTGGAATTAGGAGCATGGACGATGAAAGAAATACCGACACAAGGTTTTTACTTGAAAAAATACGGCACGCTCCCGAAACTGATAATGCCGATAAAAGGCTTTTGGCAGCGTCAAATTTGGGAAGGAATAAAGCACGAGGAATACCGCGAGATAAAGCCCTACTGGGAAAAACGGCTAGAAAAATTCAATGGCTTTGATGATTTTCCTGTCGGGCTTCGGGCAGGGTACAGCCGAAATTCGCCGTTCATAACCTGTCTTTGCACCTTGAAAAAAGGCGAAGGCTTTGAAAAATGGGGCGCAGAAAACGGCAAAAAATACTACATTTTCAAGATTTTGAAGGTCTACGATTCCGATTTTTGGAACTAAAAAAGGCTTTTTGACCGCTTGATTTATCGCACTATATGCAAACGCTTTGCACTATATTCCCGATAAATCCCGCCTTTTCCCAAAAATTCCCGCCTTTTCGCTTCCAAAACTCTATCTTTTCTTTGCTCTTTAAAATTTGAATCGCTTTGTCCAACACAATCTTTAACAGTCCAAACCCCTTGTCCAAGTCCAGAACTTGTATTCCAACATCCTACGGTTCTATCTGCACGAATATCTTTAAAATAGCAGTTATCTACATAAACTTTGCTTTCTGCACGGACTTCAATACCAGTAGATTGTGTGCCACCTGCAATTCCTTTGTAATAACTTGAATAGATATGTGCGCGTCCAAAGCGGAACAAAGGCTGCCTTGCATGAATATCTTTAAAATAGTTGTTGTAGAAAGTAAGGCGCACCAGAGAACCCATTGGCTGAGTTTCTGCCTTGTCGTTTGAACCACCACAGAGGCAAGCTTTCCAGTGGTCATGGAAAAAACTGTTAGAAACAGAAACAAACCTGCTCATTTCGCTTATATCAAGAAGTCCATCATAAAAGTCTTTCTTCCACTTTTGTTCAAGAGTAGTGCTTTCACCTTCTAAGTCTACAGGAAAGTTATGGTCATTAAAATTGATTGCGGTACCGTCAACTTCTTTTGGCTCAAGCGAAGAACTAAATTCGCAACTGTCAATCCAAACGTTTCGTCCGCCTTTAATGCTCAACGCATCGTTTCCTTTGCCACCAAAGTAGTCGTCGCCTATTACATCTCCAAAATGCAAATTTTTAACGATGACATTTGTTCCCATTATTTTTGGGTTTATGTTTTTAAATCCAAAATCGCTGCCTTGCACACCAATTACAGTTTTATTGGAGCCAATGTCAAATGTTGTACTTCGGTTTTTTAAGATGAATTTCGCTTCAGCTTCTGTTTTTCCTTTTTTGGTAAGTTTTGCAAGTTCTCTCTTATACTCTGCATTGTCTATCCATTCTGCTGCACTTATTCTTGCTTTTATCTTTATGATATAAGGCTCATTGCCAGAAATTTTTCCTCTATTTGAAACCAATTCTGCAAGAGTAGAAATTTCTATTGTTCCGCCACCAAAACCACCAGTTATTGTGTATGCAGTTCCTTCATCGTTAATTACATTTGCGTAACCTTCAAGCCCTGCCAATTCTGTAGCCTTATTAAAAGATTCTGGAATAAAGTGCGCATAAATCTTTGAATCATCTGATACAGTAAGGTTACAAGGATTTGCATTGGAATTTACATCGCCCCACCAAGCATCAAATTTATAGCCAGAATTTGCGGTTGCAGTAAGAGTTATTGTAGTTCCAGAAGTAACTGCACCTCCAGAACTTACAACAATTCCGTCAGCCTTTGCAACAGAAACACTACCCATAGAAGAAGTCCCTGGTTCTGAAGAATATATAACAGAAGCATAAGTTTCCGAAGGAGTTCCACCAGCTGTAAGACCTTTTCCAGTAACTATTAAATAGTCAATATTTGGCATTGCCTTTTGATCTGTTGTGTAAGTCTCTCCATTAAACGTATATGTTGTTGCCGCTTCGGCAGGCATAAGCGCTATTGTGTTTACACCTTTACGTAGACTCACACCTTCAACAAAGCCAGAATCAATCCATCTATTTGGGTCAACAACACCAGGAGTACCTTTTGCAGTAAATGCAGTTTTTATAGGAGACGTAGGATTTACGCAGGTTCCATTTACGTGTACAAAAATACCGCGCACAGGATTTGACCAATGACCGTAATGTATACCTATCTTTGCGTCTGTTATTGCAGTAGAAGCGGTTACGGTATAATAGATATTTGACGTTTCGCCTAAGTTTTCAATGTAGCCCTTAGAATAGCCAATCCATTTTGTATCATCAGTTTTTATCTTTCCATTTGTTTTTAAAAACCCAGTCGCATTTTCTTCAATATTTAAAGTCACAACTTCATTAACATTAGGAGAACTTCCTGAATTTCCTCCATCATCACTTTTACAAGAAAATGTTGCAAACATCATGGCAAAAGCCATTATAAAAGCGAGAGTTTTCACTTTTTTCATAATTCCTCCAAATTTAGTACTCATATCTCAAGTTAGAGATATTGAATTTTATGATATATATTGCCTTCAAAATAAAGGAATAAAATATTGTTTAATCTATGAAAAACTTTAATCAAGCGAATAAGTTTTTCCGTATTTTACAATTTCTACGTCTTTATAACCGTGTTTTTTTAGATATTCTTTAAGATAATCCTGTGCCTCTTTTTCTCCGTGTACCAAAAAAATTCTTTTTAAACGGCTTGTATCAATTTTTTTCAACCATTCAAGTTCTTCTTGATAATCCGCATGTGCAGAAAAGGCATTTATAGTTTCGATATGAGCATTAACCTGATACCATTCATCCATTATCTTAACTTCTTTTGCTCCGTCGCGGATTTTTCTTCCTAAAGTATTCTGTGCCATATAACCTACAATTAAAACAGTATTTTTAGGGTCGCTTATTCCATTTGCAAGATGATGAACAACTCGCCCGGCCTCACACATTCCATCGGCTGCAATTATTATCATAGGACCAGATTTTGTGTTAAGTTTTTTTGATTCTTCAACACTGGTTATCAAACTTAAAGAGGCAAAGCCAAAAGGATTTTTATGATGATCCAAAAATGCCTGTTCAATATCTCTACTATAACATTCTGGGTGAATTTGAAAGATACTTGTTGCATTTACAGCCATAGGAGAATCTATATAAATTGGAATCTGTGGAATTTTTTTCTGATCTACTAAAAGATGCAAATAATAAATCAATTCTTGCGTCCTTTCTATTGCAAACGCTGGAATTATGACCTTTCCTTTTCTATCTATTGCTCGACGAACAACTTTCCTTAATTCATCCATCGCAATTTCTGTGCCTTCGTGTCTACGGTTTCCGTAAGTGCTTTCAAGAAAAATATAATCTGGTGGCGGAACGTTGGTGCTAGGGTCTCTGATTATAGGTTTTGAAGTTCTACCAAGGTCGCCTGTATATAGAATACGGATTTCATCTTTGCCTTGCCTTCTGTCAAATCCAGAACGCCTTTCTTCGCCAGTATATTTTTTTTGCTCCTCCAAAGTTGCACGGCGGCGGTCATTTAGAGAGCGTCTTTCTTCCAAAGTTTTTTCTGACATTTCAGCAGATGTTAAAACATTTTTTTGAACAGAATGGCTTTTCCAGAAGAAGAGTTTGTTCCAAAGATTAAGTTTTTTTTCATCGAAAACCGCTTTTTCTCTCCCTCGCTGCCCTTTTATCGTAATAGAAGCGAACGCAGAACCCAAAATATGCCCCGCATCAAAAAACTCAAGTTCAACATCTGGCGCAATATACATCTTTCGATTGTAGCCCAGAGTAATTATTTGATTTTCCGCTTTTATGCAATCGGATTCTGTATAAAGTGGTTGCCAGTTGAATTTTTCGCCTTTTTTTAAAGCCTGCTTTCGTAAATATTCTGCATCTCTGCTTTGAATGCGTGCGCTATCCATTATCACCAAATCTGTAAGATCTCTGGTCGCTGGAGTCGCGTAAATATTTCCATCATATCCTTTTTTTGCTAAAAGTGGCAAAAGTCCACAATGGTCATAATGAGCGTGAGTCAATATGACGGTTTCTATTTTGTCGATGGGAATTTCAAAATTTCGGTTTTTTTGATCGGCAACTGCTCTCTTTCCTTGGAAGGCTCCGCAATCTATCATAAAAGCCCTGCCATCAATCTCAAAAATATGTTTAGAGCCAGTTACTTCTTCCGCAGCTCCCAATGAATAACATTCTACAGACATTTTTTCTCCTAAATAGATTTTATGCTGTAAAAATTGAATTCTCAAGCATTTTTAATAGGTAGCAAATTTTTAAAGATTTTTTAGGCATATTTGCATTTGTGTAACTCCCTGTTATATAATTGAATAATGTACTTTAGACAGATGTCGCCCCCTCCAGAATCGTTAATTAAAAACGGGCATGCAAACTTTGGCACTTTTTCAGGAGCCATTTCGCGTCTGGATATAAGGGGAATGAGAGCGCCTTTTGGAGGTGTTCCGCTTCCAGTTTTTATTTCAAATTTTCGCATAAAAAGTTTTTTGACTTTTACATTTAATGTAGGTCAGTATCTTGGCACAATAAGTTTTTTCGATGCAAAATTTTTTGGTCTTGCAGAAATAGACCTTTGGAACAAAGAAAACGGAAGAAAATATTGCTATAAAAGTATAATGGGACCTCGCCGTAGATTTATTCCACACAATATAGAACAAGGATTTTGTGCAAGTTTTAATCCACATCGATATATAAGGATTAGTTGGGATCACAAGCGGGATCGAATTTCAATAATTTTTAATGTAAAGGGTGATTCTGCCAGGCCTTCGTTCCAGGCAGCGCTTTCTGGACATTTTTCTGACCCTTGTGCTGCAGAAGTTACACAGTGCGTTCCTTTAAAATCTAGAAGGAGATGCTCTGCAACATATTGCGTTTCCACAGTTTTAAAAGGAAGTTTAACAACTGGAAAAACAAAAAAAAATTTGGGTCAAACAATAACCGAAGAAAATTCAAATTCGCTTTTAACAATAAATCGAGCATACTACGGCTATCTTTGTGAAGGTCAATCAATTTATGCAGCAGGTACAAGCAAAGGTCAAAATGTAGCATTTTCCATTTTGAACACACAAAGTTCAACTGTAGATCCAGAAGCAGAAAACCAAAATATTTTAATTGTAGATGGAGTTTCAACTCCGCTACCACCTGTAAAAATGACTCATCCATTTGGTATAAACAAAAAATGGATTATTCAAGACACACAAAATATGGTTGATCTGACCTTTGAACCTATATCGCAAATATACAGAGATGTTCAAGCGTTTGCACTAAAATTTTTAATAAAGACAATCTATGGGAAATTCGAAGGAGTATTAAAAACAAAAGATGGGCAAGACATACAGATAAACGGATTTGCAGGAATCGCAAAAGACCAATTTTTAAGAATCTAGTTTTACAATTTTTGATTTTCTAGCGGAGGTGAATTTTTATGAGCGATGATTTTACTAGAGTAAAAGTTGAACAATCTTGGGAACCTGGCACACTAGATGCAACAAGAAAAGCAATCGGTCCTGTAGATAAAGAAGAAGCCGTAAGAATGCAAAAAATCTTGGGGGGACAAATTTTACAAGAAAAATCAGCCCCTATAGATTATTCGGCATTTCCTCCAAAAGAAAAATCGTATTCAAGAAGAGCGAGCGGTCGTTCAGCATCAGATGTCGCTTCAATATCATCTAGCTCATCTAGTTCCTCTCAAGCCGAAAATCAGAAATCTCAAAAAAATTCAAAAGTAGGATACGCGGTAGTTTCTGCGAGAAGAAAAAACACAGAAACTGGGCTACCAGAAATTCCACAAAAAGAGCGCAACCTAATGGACAAGCTCATGATGAGCGACGATTACAAGATAAAACCAAATTTTGGGATATTCAATTTTGTTCGCTATTTAAAAAAGAATGGCACAGAATTATTGAGACACGATTATATTATTTACGATTTACAAAGCCACTTGGATCACTTTCAACTTTTTGTAACTACAGTAAAATCCATAATTCAGATTTCCCCAGATACATACAAGTCTAAAATTGTAAATGATCCTTCGCCAAAATTTAAATTTTTAAGAACTGCTGGCGGTTGGACTATGAAAAATCTAAAATTGCTTGTTTTGGATGTTCAAGACCATCCTGATGAAGTTACAGTTGCCATGATGATTCCAATCGTAAAGTGTCTGTATAAAGATATTTTAAAAATCTACTACATTGGCGAAAATGCAATTCCAAAGTTTTTTAAAGAAATTTATGCAGATTTGATGAAATATCCAAATGCAGACCAACAAAAATTGGTTATGCTTTCAAAGCAAGGCATAACGGAATGGCTTTATGTTTACACTCAGATAATAAAAGGAATGTATCCGCTTTTAATGAGGATGTGCAGTCCAAAGTTTGAATATTTTCCAACTTTTTTTACAACAGAAACTGCCAATATATTCAGCTTTCTCGGAATTTCAAAATTTGATTTAATTCTACCTGTAAAAAAAGAAGATGTTCAAATTGCGCAAAAAAAGGCAGAAGAAGACCGCAAACAAAAAGAAGAAGAAAGGATAAAAAACAAACCGGAAAATCAACGTGGCAAAAAAACAGAAATCGTTGACGCCGGATTTAAAATTTTAGATAAACTTTTTCCAGACGCAGGATTTACACATTTGGAATCTCTTCCAGATATGTATCCGTATTTCCAGCCGATATATGAATTTCCAGACGGATATAACCTTTTAAATCCCAAAAATCCACTCCAAATAACAATAACATTGCTACGAATTTTGGAAGATGTTTTTCATGGTTGCCGAAGTATGATTTTTACAGAAGAAGACGATGGTTCATCTTCTTCAAAAAACAAAGACAAGCTTTCTACAGCGTTAAATGAATGGTCGGTTTATCGAGAAGAGCTTTTTGACAAGCAATATGCAACAACTCTAAAAGATTTTGTAAATCAGGAATACACATCAGGCGATTTTAAATCTTCGCTTTTTGGGAAAAAAATGCTCACTACAATGTTATGGCAAACAAAATTTAACTTTTTGCCTCATTTTGAATTTGAACAACTACTGCTAGAAAAACCAAGAAATGACGTAAAATATATCTCTTTATTCATGCGCACAGATTTTTTAAGAAAAATTTTTACAAATATGTCAAAAGATATTGATAAAGCGTATGCAAATAAATCTCTTGTAATGGGAATTTCAAATCCTTGGGCAAAATACGAATTTGATATACCAAATCCAATTTCAAAACGGCTTGATGTAATTTTAGGGAAAAAATCCGCTGGCGAAACAAATGCAACAAATGCAAACTTGATAAAATATGCCATGTGCATAATGAGTGTTCTTGACTGGTGGATAAACAATCCCGAAAGTCCAGCCTATTCCGCAGAAGCGCAGAAAATATACAGAATTTCGGAAACTGATGGAGGTCCTGCTTTTAGCGTTCCTGTAAGAACAGACCAAAACAAATTATTCGCAGAAAGCATAAAAGCAAGCGCCGCAGAAAAACAGGATAAAGAATAAAAAACTATTCTTCAGTCGTTTCATCTTTAGAAGATTCTTCTGATTTTTCTTCTTTGGAATCCTCTTCTGTACTGACAAAATCTGGAACAACTGTTATAGGCCTGTTTTTCCATTGCAAAAATGCACTTATCAAACCGCTTACCAAAAGAACAAAACCGCAGATTCCAACAATAATGCCACCAGCAGTTTTTGCAGGAATTATAAAAAGCACAACTGCAAGCAATACAGAAATTATAGTTTCAATGACAGATTGCTTTATCATTATTCCATTGCGGTGAAGTTTTGTGATTCCATAAATTTCAAGCCCTGCGGAAATCAAAAGATAAATCGCAAGTGCATAAGCCATCATTTTCCAAGCGATTGCAGCAACTAAAAGAGGAAGCAAAATTGAAATTGCACCAACAAAAATGCTCATCAGCCCTCTTATAGTCATCATCAATTTATATTGAGGATCTAAAATTAGATTTCTTGTTGTTACCATTATAAAAAAACCGTCGGCAATTGCAGCCGCACCTAAAATTATAACAACCATTGCAATAAAAGTTTCTGGACTTACAAGCATCAAAAGCCCAACCAGCGAAACTAATAACGAAAGTATAAATTTATTCTTATCCATAGCAAGTAGAATATAACCAAATAGTTTGTCTTTAGTCTAGTTTTATTTTCCTCCTGAGACATATAAAAATTGAATATAAATGCTTTCCTTATTGACACAAATATTTGTTTAATGTAATTTAATAAAGCATCAATTTTGGAGCGGTGGCCGAGCGGTCGAAGGCGGCGGTCTTGAAAACCGTTATATCGCAAGATATCGGGGGTTCGAATCCCTCCCGCTCCGTTTTTTTTGATGACGTATTGGAGGCGTGGTAGAGCGGTAATACAACGGATTGCTAATCCGTCAGTTCCTTACGGGCTGGGCAGGTTCAACTCCTGTCGCCTCCGAGTAACCAACGCTTCTAGGTGTTATCGATTTTTTGAGATTGTAGCTCAGCTGGATTAGAGCACCACCCTGCGGAGGTGGGGGTCGCACGTTCGAATCGTGTCAGTCTCATTTATAGCCGGTCTTTTGACTGGCTTTTTTTATATTTGGAAAGATGTCCGAGTGGTTTAAGGTACACCCTTGGAAAGGGTGCGTGTTCACAAGACACCGGGGGTTCGAATCCCCCTCTTTCCGTTAATAAATTTTGCAAGGTTTGTTTATGGAAAAACGCGAAGGTATTTTAGTTTTCAATGAAGCAGATGGAAAATTTGCTTTAGCCGCTGATGAAGAAAGCTTTCCTTTTGAAAACATCGAATTTGGAGACTCTTTTGAAATCAAATATAAAAATGAATGGATTAAAACAAGTCTCTTTATTTCTACAGGAAGCAATAATCAATTAGTTTTTAAATTGAAAGGACTAGAAAATTACGAAGGCGATATAACAGGGTTTGACGCTAGAAAATAAACCCTAGGTTGATTCTTATAAAAATTTATGCTAGTTTTTTGATGCCAGGATCTAACAAAGCGCATTTTTAGCACCGTGTCAGAGGGGGAACTCAGCAGCACACTAATTTTGCCGCTTGTGTATAGAAACCCTGGCATTTTATTTTTAAAGCGAATAAACCTGTTTTCCTTTATAAAAAGTCGCGTGAACACGCCCAGTCAACTGTTTATCTTCCAACGGAGTTGATTTTCCTTTGCTGTAGAATTTTTCTGGATTTACAGTCCAAATTTCATCTGGGTCAACAAGCACAAGATTTGCATCATATCCAGGAAGAATTTTTCCAGAATTCAATTTCAAAAGCTTTGCAGGATTTTCCGACATCAACTGACTTAATCGATTTAAGCTTAAGCCTTCCCTTTTTACCAAAACTGAGTTACAAACCGCAAAAGAAGTTTCAAGACCTGTAAATCCTGGACTTCCATTATCTTTATCTTCTTGAGTATGTGGAGCATGGTCTGTAGATATAACATCAACAGTTCCATTTTTTATCGCTTCAACAAGAAATGCTCGGTCTTCTTCGCTTCTTAAAGGCGGATTTACAAGCGCCCTAAGATAAGGAGCCTCCGTTCCTACAAGCCCAAGATGATGAGGCGTAACTTCGACAGTACAATCAAATCCCACTGGAGTTTTCGCCGCTTTTATGAGTTCCTTGGCTCTTTTTACAGCATCCATACTAATTGCCGTAGAGCAATGGCAAATATGTATATGGCAACCTGCTTGTTTTGCAATCTCTATGTTACGCTCGGTTGCAATATCTTCTGCAAGTGCCAAAAGTTTATTCGCCGCAGTAAGACATCCATCAATTTCAAAATTCACGGAATTTGGAACATTCTCTGTTTTTGCGTTAACTTTTCCTGCAGGAATCCCATATTTTTTCATAAAATCCAGAGCTCTTGCTCTATAGGATTTTGCTACAATCGAAAGAGATTTGTCCTCGCAATGGCAGGCAACCATTATGTTTTTTTCCCCTGCAAGCTTCATGCCTTCGAGCATAACAGCAGCAGAATGAACATCGCTCCCATCTTCTGTTATAACAGGGAATTCTTTTGAACTTAATTTTGAAATTTCAGAAACATCTTCGCCTTCAAAATTTTTCGTGATTGCAACTGTTTGAAAAACCTTTGCTAGTGATTTTTCTTCAACTTCTTTCATTATTTCTCGCGCCATACCTGCAGAAGAAATTACTGGCGAAGTATTTGGCATTGCAACAACAGTTCCAAATCCGCCTGCAACAGCTGCTGCAAGACCAGAATCCAAATCTTCTTTTTTTGTTTGCCCAGGATAGCGAAAGTGAACATGCATATCTATAAAAGAAGGCATAAGTGTCAAAGCTTTTGCATCAAAACAAACTGGTTCTCTTTTATCTTCCAAAAAGATTGAAGACGCAATTTTTTTTGCAACTTGCTCATCGTTCACTTCCCCCAAAAAAACTCCAAGTATTTTCCCGTCTTGAACAGCGAGCATTCCTTTGCTGTTTACAGAAGAATCAACAAGATTTGCATTGTATATGATTAAATTTGAACTATTTAATTTCATTTTTGAGGCCTCCAAATATCCATAAAATAAAAAATCAATCTAAAGTGCCTGCACTATAAAAAGCGTCGCAATATTCACAGCGATATATCGCTTTTGATTTATCTGCAAGAATAAACACTTTTGGAACATAATGCTCCGTCATCGTTATACAGCGAGGATTTTTGCATTTAATTACATTTTCAACTCGTTCTGGCAATTCCATGCGAATTTTTCGAACGATTTTTTCATCTTTAATTATATTGACGCAGATATTTGGATCTATAAAACCCAAAACTGAATAATCGATGTTTATTATGTTATCTACTTTTATTATATCTTTTCGCTCCAGTTTTTTTGAAGGAACATTCATGATAAGCGCACTCGTAAAATTTGCTTTATCTAATCCCAGCCAATGAAAAATCTGTGCTCCGCAACCAGCTTTTATGTGGTCAATTACAAGTCCGTTTTTTATCGTGTCGACATTAAGCATTAAAGAACCCCCAAAATTTTAGAAATAAGAGCCATTCTTGCATACATTCCATATTTTACCTGTTTAAAATATGCTGCGCGTGGGTCATCATCAACTTCAGGAGAAATTTCGTTTACTCTAGGCAGAGGATGAAGGATTATCATATCCTTGCGGGCAAGGGTTAATTTTTGGCGATTGAGTATGTATGTGTCTTTTAGACGAAGATAATCCTGTTCGTTAAAAAATCTTTCTTTTTGAACTCTTGTCATATAAAGGATATCCAAATCCTGAATCACATCTTCCATTTTATTTGCAAAAGTGTAAGGAATATTCGCTTTATCCAAAAATTTTGCAACCCAATCAGGAATTTTCAACTCCTCTGGACTTACAAAAACGAATTTTACATTAGCATAACGACTCATCGCTTCTGCAAGCGAATGCACGGTTCTCCCAAATTTTAAATCTCCACAAAAACCAATCGTAAGACCTTCAAAATTTCCTTTTAAAGCTCGTATTGTAACCAAATCTGTTAGAGTTTGCGTAGGATGATAATGACCGCCATCGCCAGCGTTTATCACAGGACAAGAAGAAAACTTTGAAGCCAAAAGTGCCGCGCCTTCTTTTGGATTTCGCATTGCAATTAAATCAACATAAGAACTAACGGTGCGAATCGTATCTGCAAGCGACTCCCCTTTTGAAGTTGAACTATTTGCAGCATCGCTAAAACCTTCTACCATGCCTCCCAAGTGCAGCATAGCCGCTTCAAAACTTAGACGCGTTCTTGTGCTTGGCTCAAAAAAAAGTGTCGCGAGAATTTTCCCGCGACACACATCCTGAAAAGATACTGGATCGACAATGATTTGTTCAGCAAGTGTACATATCTCATCGATTTCCGAAACAGTTAAATCGTTTGGTTGAATTAAATTTCGTCCTTTAAGCATGGGCTAAGTTTATCACAACGCAAGATTTTTACCAATAATTTTATTGTTTTTACGATTTATACAAATAAAAGTTATAAGTTAAAAACTACATCGATAAAATTGAACAAAATTATAAAGGTATCTTTTAATTAAACCTCTTTTTCAAAACTATAGACAACTGTTTCGTCAACAAGACTGTCAACACAGATTAAAATCCAACCCAACTTCCGTAAATTTTCAAATTCCACATCCGTAAGGTTTTCTACCGTCATGAAAGAACCCATAGTAATGCCTCCCAAGGTTTTTCAGACAAATCTCTCACGCTTTTTTTACATATCAATAGTTTACCACAGAATTTTATTCTGTCACTAATTTTTTTATTGAATTTTCAACAACAAGCGGCAAGGATAGGAGCACCGCCACAGGCGTTCGTAAGCAAATGCGCCAGCGTTTGCGTCGAATGTAGCGAATAGCGAAAGTGCGGATAGCCTGTTTTTTGCGACTTAGAAAAAAATTGTCTGCAACGCAGTCTTAAAAAGTTTTGTCGCAAAAAGCGCCCAAATAAAAAAATGCACCTCCTAAAATTGAACTTTATTTGTCCAACTTTTGAGGTGCACTTCATTTATCCAAATTCAAGGTGCCTTTTTGAAAATTGTTTTTTAACAATAACTATTCGATTTCGTTCATTTTTACGATTTCTTTGTTGTAGTCAACGCCTGGAACGTCAAAACCGTTTATCATCAAAAAGTCGTGTCGCAAACCTTCGAGGTCGCAAAGTTCGTTCAAGTTTTCTTCTGTAATTTTTGGCATAACTTTATCCACTTCTGACTGAACAGCATCCGACATTTCCCAGTCGTCTATGCGAATTCTGTTTTCGCTGTCCACAGGAACTTTTTTGTCCGCAGTGTAAAGCCTTTCTGTAAAAAGGCGTTCCATCTGCTCAATACAGCCTTCATGAGTTCCCTGCTTTTTCATAATCTTAAAGATAACTCCAAGATACTGCGCAATAATCGGGATTACGGCAGAAGAGCGTGTAACCAAGCCCTTGTTTACAGAAACATAGCCTGCACCGTCCAATGCTTTAAGTGACGAATCGATATTATGAGCGCGTGCTTCCAAATCTTTTTTTGCTTCGCCAATAGTGCCATCACGATAGATTGGATGTGAATATTTTGGTCCGATGTATGAATAAGCAACCGTTCTAACGCCTTTTTCGAGGACATCGGCTTCTTTTAACTGCTTAATCCAGCGTTCCCAGTCTTCACCACCCATTACTTTTACAGTGTTAGGAATTTCATCACCTTCTGCAGGCAAAGTTTCTTGGAATGAAATTTTTCCAGTCATCATATCGAGTGCAGGTCCACTAAAAGGTTTGCCAATAGGTTTAATAACAGATTTATACAAAACTTTTGTGTCTGGGTCAGTGCGAACTGGGGAAGCAAGCGAATAAACTACGAGATCAAATTTAACTCCCCATTTTTTTGCTTCTTCAATTACAGCCGCTCTGCATTCGTCAGAAAAAGCGTCCATATTGAATGTAACAGATTTTAATCCAGCTTTTTTAGCTTCTCTATCAAATGTTAAGTTGTTATAAAAGCCCGGAGTTCCAGCCTTAGTTTCTGTCGCTTCTTTTTCAAAAGAAACGCCAATAGTGTTAGCACCATACTCAAAAGCAGCAGCAATGCGGCTTGCAAGTCCATATCCAGTTGAACATCCCAAAACAAGCACATTTTTAGGAGCATATCCGCCATCTTTTGCAGATTTAATCCCTCTTTCCGCCTTTTTAGAAATCACATAAGCGATTTGATTTCTAGTGTCCTGAGCGCATCCAAGAGGGTGCGAATTGATACAGATGTTCGAACGAATCATCGGTTTAATAATTGCCATTCTTTTCTCCAAAAAAAATCAAAACGTAAAAATTCCGCTTGATTTTAAGCATTTCTGCAAAACAGAAGACGCCTTTAATATAAGTTTGCTATAAGTCTGCAACGCAAACACAAATTTTATAATAGTATTATGACAAAATTAAAGTTTTTGTCAATTTGATAGAATTTTCATAACCAAATTTATTTGGGCGTATCCCGCTAAAGCGGGTCGGGCTATCCGCAGTTCCGCGACTTGCGCGCTACATTCGACGCAACCACTAACCGCGCTTGCTTACGAACGCCTTCGGCGCTGCTCCTATCCCTTACGCTGTGGGCTCGCAGGTGGGCAGCGGGGCTACAAGTAGACCCTTACGCATCGTCGCACACGGAGGTGCGACTTACAATGCATGGCGACAGTTTTGTCAAAAACTGTCTGTCAAATAAAATCACGGACGATTTTATTTGACCACTATCCCTTACGCTGTGGGCTCGCAGGTGGGCAGCGGGGCTACAAGTAGACCCTTACGCGTTGTCGCACACGGAGATGCAACTTACAAATAAAAATGGGCACTGGAAAAACTCAAGTGCCCATTCATCATAACTTGCAGTAAAAACTGCTAAAGTTATAAAACTTATTTGTAAAGTTCAACAAGTTTCTGCAAGTGAGCAAATCTTGCTTTTGCAGCTTCTTCGTTTCTGTCGAACAATACTTTTGCTCTTTCTGGGAATTTGCGGCTAAGAGCCGAGTAGCGGGTTTCATTGCTAAGGAAGCTCTGGTAAGTTCCGTCACCTTCTTTAGAAGTAAGTGTAAACGGATTCTTGCCTTCTGCCTTAAGTGCTGGATTAAAGCTGAATAAGTTCCAATATCCAGATTTTACAGCAGACTTCATTACATCTTGACAATGATTCATACCACCCTTAATTCCGTGCAATTCACAAGGAGCATATCCAATTATCAAAGAAGGACCATTGTAAGATTCTGCTTCTTTGATTGCTTTAAGAGCCTGTGCAGGATTTGCACCAAGAGCAATCTGGGCAACGTAAACATATCCGTAACTCATAGCAATTTCTGCAAGCGATTTTTTGCCCATTTCTTTTCCGGCAGCAGCAAACTGACAAACTTCACCGATATTAGAAGCCTTAGAAGCCTGACCTCCAGTATTGGAATACATCTCTGTATCAAATACCATAACGTTAACATTCTCGCCAGAAGCCAATACGTGATCCAAACCACCAAATCCAATATCGTAAGCCCAACCATCACCACCAAAAATCCATACAGACTTTTTAGAAAGGTAATCTTTTTGTTCAAGAATTTCTTTTGCAGCATCGCAACCACAACTTTCAAGTTCTTTTACAAGAGCTTTTGCAGCAGGTGCATTTGCTACAGTGTCATCCTTTGTTTCCATAAATTTCGCAATAGCATCCTTTACAGAAGCAGCAACATCTGTGCCTGCCAATTCTTCGAGTTTAGAGATAAGGCTTGTGCGGATATAGTTTTGTCCAAGATACATACCCAAACCGTGCTCAGCATTGTCTTCAAACAGAGAGTTAGCCCAAGCAGGACCGCGTTTTGAGTCCTTGTTGATTGTATAAGGAGCTGTTGCAGCAGGTCCGCCCCAAATTGAAGAACATCCAGTAGCATTTGAAATATACATCTGTTCGCCAAAGAGTTGAGTAACAAGACGTGCATAAGAAGTTTCTGCACAACCTGCACAAGAACCAGAGAATTCAAGCAATGGTTGATTAAACTGAGAAGTCATAGGTGAGAGTGGCAATGTGTCAACTTCTGGCTTTTTAGAAACATTTTCAAACAGATAATCCCACTGTGGCTGTGTATCAACACGAGTTTCTTGAGGAACCATAGTAAGAGATTTTGTAGGACAAACAGTTGTACATTCTCCACATCCCGTACAATCCATTGCAGAAACAGAAAGAGTATATTTGTACTGTGCAATTTTTGGATTTTTTACAGCAAGTGTAGTTGCTCCCAAACTTTCAACTTTTGTTGCTTCATCAGAAGTAAGGAGATAAGGACGAATTGTCGCGTGAGAGCAGACAAATGCACAATTATTACACTGAATACAAGTTGCAGAATTCCAAGATGGAACCATAACGGCAATTCCGCGTTTTTCGTAAGCAGAAGCACCAAGTTCCCACTGTCCGTCTGCATTGTCTTTGAATGCAGAAACAGGAAGATTGTCACCGTCCATGAGTCCAATTGGATTCATCAAGTTTTCAACCATTGCAACTGTCTTTTTCTCACCACGTAAAGTAGGTTTTGGAGCATCAGGAGCTGGATTTGCCCAACTAGCAGGAATTTTTACTTCGTGTAGAGCACCTGCACCTTGGTCAATTGCCTGACAGTTCATATCTACTATGTCCTGACCTTTTTTAGAGAACTTTGCTACAACTTTTTCTTTCATGTACTTGATTGCTTCTTCAGAAGGAAGAACATTTGCAAGTTTAAAGAATGCAGATTGTAAAACGGTTGAAGTTCTCTTACCAAGACCAATTTTTGTAGCAATATCTACAGCATCTACGGTGTAAAGTTTGATATTATTATCAGCAATGTATTTTTTAGATTCAGCAGGAAGGTGCTTATCCAATTCTTCATCAGACCACTGGCAGTTAATTAGGAAAGTTCCACCTTTCTTTACATCTTGAACCATCTTATAGCCTTTGATGATATAAGATTGATTATGACAAGCAACAAAGTCTGCCTGATTGATGTAATAAGGTGATCTTATAGGATTGTTTCCAAAACGAAGGTGAGAAATTGTTATACCTCCAGTCTTTTTTGAGTCATACTGGAAGTAAGCCTGAATGTATTTATCTGTATGGTCACCAATAATTTTTGTAGAATCTTTGTTTGCACCAACAGTACCATCACCACCAATACCCCAGAATTTACATTCAACAGTTCCTGCTGATGCAGTTACAGGTGCTGGTTTTACTTCTGGAAGAGAGAGATTTGTAACATCGTCTACGATACCAATAGTAAAGCGGGATTTTGGTTCAGATTTTTCAAGCTCTTTGAAAATTGCAAATACGCTTGAAGGTGGAGTATCTTTTGAACCCAAACCATAGCGACCGCCAGTCAAAACAACGTCATTCATACCTGCTTCGCGCAAAGTTGCAGCAACATCAAGGAACAAAGGTTCTCCAAGAGAGCCTGGTTCTTTTGTGCGGTCAAGAACTGCGAGTTTTTTTGTTGTTTTAGGCAATTTTTCAAGGAATTTTTCGCTAACCCAAGGGCGATATAGGTGGACTTTGATGAGTCCTACTTTTTCGCCTTTCTTTGTAAGATAGTCAATAACTTCTTCTGCAACATCGCAGATAGAACCCATTGCAACAATCACACGATCAGCATCATTTGCACCGTAATAGTCGAAAAGACCATAATTTGTGCCGAGTTTTTCGTTAATCTTTTTTAGATATTTTTCAACAACAGCAGGAAGAGCGTCATAAGTTGAATTGCAAGCTTCTCTGTGCTGGAAGAAAACGTCTCCGTTTTCATGAGAACCACGCATTGCTGGGTGTTCAGGATTTAAAGCATGTTCACGGAACGCCTTTACTGCATCCATATCTAGCATTTCTTTAAGATCTGCATAATCCCAAGTTTCAATCTTTTGAATTTCATGAGAAGTGCGGAAACCATCAAAGAAGTTTATAAATGCAACCTTGCCTTCGATAGCAGCCAAGTGTGCAACAGGAGATAAGTCCATTACTTCTTGAGGATTGCTTTCTGCAAGCATTGCAACACCGGTCTGGCGACAAGCATAAACGTCAGAATGGTCTCCAAAAATGTTTAAAGATTGAGTTGCAACACAACGAGCAGCAACATGGAATACACCAGGAAGTTGCTCAGCAGCAATCTTGTAAATGTTCGGAATCATCAAAAGAAGACCCTGAGACGCAGTGAACGTTGTAGTGAGTGCACCAGAAGCAAGAGAGCCATGTACCGTACCTGCGGCTCCAGCTTCAGATTCCATTTCGATAACTCTAACTTTGTTACCGAACACGTTTTTCTGACCATTTGCAGACCAGTTATCAACCCAGTCCGCCATTGGTGAAGAAGGTGTAATTGGATAAATACCAGCTACTTCTGTAAAAGCGTAGGCAACATGAGCTGCCGCCTGGTTTCCATCCATTGACTGTTTTTTTCTGGACATATTTGTCCTCCTAAATGTGTGTGGGGTTTTGATTAGTAACAGAAATTTTATTTCTGAACATTATAAACATTTGATTTATTTTACATCGAAAAAACGGTTCTTTCAATAATAACAATTATAAATACAAGGCTACCAAGTTGTTCCCAGCCTTGAATAGCGCACTCCTATCGAAGAACCCCATTGCCAACTATAATCATAAGGTTGAACATTCTTATTACTTCCAACATTTGCATTATCCCAAGTAAAAGTTCCGTCCAAAATAATAGTCCATTTTTTAGTAACAGGAAATTCCACGCCAAAAATTCCTCCTGCACCAACATAGCTATAATGATATTCATCTGAAAGTTGATACATATAATGGAGACCTGGAGTTACGCTAAAATTATAATGCTTAAAAAGATTCCATTTAAAATATGGACCTAGAAATCCATCAAAAGCATATAAAATTGTCTGCTTAGAAAACTGTTCCATTCCGTTAAACTGGTGCTGAAAAGGATAAAGTGCTTGCAATCTAAGATTCACATCTAAAAATGGAAGATTTTTTGTTTTAACCGAAAAAAATGCTCCAATCATCGCATCCGACCAAACAAAATTGCTGCGCCTGCTTTCTTTTTGAATTCGAGTAACGCTAAGCAACGAAAAACCTTCGTCAAATTGAAGATAAACTTCATCAAGCCAACTAGATTCTTCGCTGTTTACATCTTGTGCATAAATTGTGGAAATAAATAAGAATAAAGCTACAAGACAAATTTTTTTCATCATCATTTGCTCACATGATATAGAGAAAGATTATAAGTAACTTTATTTTTTGTCCAAGTTATGTAAAGCATCGCTCCTCTTATATCCCATTCAGAATTTACAACCTCACCTGAAGAAGTTTTAAAAGATACTGTATTGTTGATGACGCTATAATCTCCTTCGTAAGTAGTTCTTAATCCTGTAACAGAGTCTTTTATGATAGAAACAAAAGTTCTGTCTTCCATAAATGAAATTTTATTTCCATCATTATCTGCCCAAGTTCCGTATAATGGAGAAGGAACATAACAGGATAAAAATATTAAAACTAATGGTAAACAAATTAAAATTGATTTTTTCATCTTATTCTTCTCCTACAAGCCAGCTTATATTAGAAGCGGATAAAAGTTCTTTGCCATCGAGATTTTTTACAGTAACTTTATAGACTCCGCCTCCAGCAGCACTTCCTTTTATTTCAAGCCCGCCGTAATCTGCACTTCCAGGATACATTCCTGTACAATCCATAATTCCGTACATATTACCATTTCCGTTCACGTTGGCTCTTGTATTCGAGTTACCTGTGCAATTAAAGTAAACACCAAGGTTTTTATCATCATTTATATAAAAATCCGCATAATTTTCAAAACGCATTTCTACAATTCCACTAAATCCCGATGCTCTTGCATTGTAATGCAAAGTTCCGCTTATGCTTCCATTTATAGTTTCGCTTCCAAGTTTATCTAAGTTTGATGCCTTATGCATAAGAGTGAGTTTTGTTTGAGAATTTTTACTAGTTTTATTGTATTCTCGAAACCATTGCTCTCGCGTTAAAGCGCCATAGCCCAAGCATTTTATTCCAGAGATTCCCATTCCATTCGAAATCGCATTTTCGTATTCCTCTTTTGGATTGTTGCCTTTTTTGCCTTGTCCAAGAGAATTTACAGAAACAACTTTGTAATAATAAACAACGCCAGCTTTTGTAAGATTTTCTTTTCCTTCGTCTACAAATTCTAAATCCTGAATAGGCTCGCTCGTCAGTTTTCTAAAACCAGAATCATTTTTAATAGAACGATAAACAACATATCCAGCAGGGTTATCTTCCTGTGGTTTTTTCCAAGAAATTTTTACCGGATATACATTGTTAGAATTTGGCAAAAGATTTTCTTGCATAAAATCTGTTTTAGTGGCTGTAACTTCTACAGGTGCGGCAGGCATAGGAGAAGCAACAGAGCTTAGAGCACTTTCTTTATCTCCAGTTGAAGCAAGATTTTGTGTTGAAACTTTATAAAATGGATTTTTTGCAACTTTATAACGCAAATATCCATCATCGCTTTTTTGAGGAATAACAGAACCTTCTAAGAGTTGATATGCTCCATCCTGCGTGTGCGAAATATAAATTGAATATGAATATTCAACTTTTTTCGAGCCGACAGCATCGCTCCAGACCAAAAATACATTTTCATCTGTATCGCCATCTTCAACTTCAAGAAAAGATGGCGGACTTAACAAAAAGCCATAGGAAGTTGCAGAGATTTCAGAAAATGCACCTTTTATAGAAACCCCATCTTCTGTGCTCACCGCCTGAACAAAATAATAATAAGTTAGACCAATTTTCAGAGAGGTATCTTTATACGAAGTAGTAGAAAGATTTCCTGCAACTCTCGTATAAACAGAATCTTCTGAACTTGTCCTATAAAGATTGTATGTCATAACTGCATTTTCAGAAGTTTTTGCAACCTCTTGCCAAGAAATATTTAATTCGGTTGTGCTGGTTGCAAATCCATCCACAACTTTTACTTCGGAAGAAATTGCAGGCGCCCCTTCTGATAATGAATATCCCATTGCAGCGTCAGTAAAAGCAGATTTATTTCCAGAACGATTTATTGCCACAACTTTATAAAAAAATTCCTTTCCTTGAAGATTTGAAGCAATCACATCTGAATATTTTAAAGTATTAGCATAAACAGTTTTAAGATGAGCAACACTAGAAGGAGTTTCTCCTCTGTAAATTTCGTAGCGAAGTGCTTCTTTTACCTTTGTCCACGATACTTCAATCTTAGAAACAGATTTTCCTTTTTGAGCCTCTATTTTGGTCGGTGGTGCAAAAAGCCAGCCTTCGCCTCGAGTTTCTGGAAGAAGTCGATTTGTTGCTTCAGAAATCAAATTTTTTTCTTTGTTTTCCGCATATATCCTATAAAAATAATGATAAGAATACTCTTCGTTATTTGCAGCAGGATTCGTCAAAATTTCATCTTGAAAAGACGTACTTAAAACATATCTCTGACAAACTTCATATTCACTTTCATCTGGCAAAAGATATGTTCCGTCGCTTTGTGCATTTTTTACAACCGCTCGTTCAATTAAATAACTCGTTGCATTTTCTACGGGACTCCAGGTCAAGTTGATTTTTCCAGAATAGAGTGCTTGGCTTACATAGAGTTGCCGAGGGGCTTTTAAACTTTCCAACTCTTTAGTCTTTTTAAAAAGTTCCGAAATTGAAACGATATTTGAATCTGTATTCATATCGACCTTTCCCTGCAACCAGCTTGCACAAGAAAATATAGAAAAAATACCAGCCGTTAAAAAAAAGCTAAAATAGATTTTAAATTTTTTATTCAACCTAATCCTCCCACCAGCCAGAAGAAGAATTCTTTATTTCATATTGGCTATCAGGATTTATCTGCATAGGAAACCACTTTTTTCTTTCGCCGCTGTTGGAAATATTTGCAATAATTTTTGTGCTACCAGAGCGAGTTATAGAAAGAGTAAAGTTTTTTTCATCCTTTGCTGTAAAATTTATTGTTGCCGCATAATCGGTTTTTAAATCTGAATTTGCCGCTTTTATATCTAACTTATTTTCTCCCAAAAATGTGTAAAGATAATAATCAGATAAACCTCGCATATTAAAGGTATTGCTAGAACCCGTAGCACTCGTAAGACTAAGAAAATTCGTCTTTGTTCCACTAGGATTTAATTGAATTGGAGCATAATTTTTTAATTTATAATCTGCATAATATTTTCCTATATATTTGCCAACCCAATAATATGAGCCTTTTTTAAACTCTGCACTTCCGCCGTTGTCGCTTGTAAGTGTATGCGCATCTCCATATTTGAACTGACTTGAAGCATTGCTCAAATCTTCTTTACCGCCGTCATTTATAAAAAATGTATACGAAAGAGCCAGTAAAGCACTTTTTGCGAGCTCTTCATCTGTAATATTTCTATATGCAAATGCAGATAAATCGCTACCAACGCTTGCCTCTACGACGGTTTCATCGACTTTTCTCATAGCTACCAAACGGTAGTAATGTTTATAATCTCGTAAAACTTTTAAAACACCAGAAGTATTTGTGCCATTTAAATCGAAAATAGGCTTTATCTGCAAAATATTGTTGCCGTTTTTTACCAAAGAAATTTTTGCATCGCCTGCATATTTTGAAATATCAGCGACTGTTCCAAAGTCCGAATTTGCAGTGTCAACGCCAATATCCGCAATCGTAACCCAACCTTTAGAACTGTTCATATTTTTTACTTGAATTTCATATTTTTGAGGTCCTACTTTTCTTGAATCAAAATCGTAAGGATTCCAAGACACTTGTTCGGTAAAACCTTCAACATAGTCGGCGTATATTCCTTGCAAAGCAAGCGTATATCCTTTGTTTAAGGTTTCTTTTGAAGAATATTTTTCATCAAAAACAGATTTTAAGTTTTCTTCAAAAGAAGGAAAAATAGAAACAGTTGTACTAAAATTATTGTAAACAACAGCAAAATCGTATGCTGTAGTCAATTCTTTGGGTTCAATTTGAGTAGAGCAAATTTCTTCTGTAGAACTTAGTACACTCTTAACAAAAGTCCATTTCTCTTCTGAACTTCCACTTTTTTTGCAATATATTGCAGGAGTTTTTGTCGCAGTTTTTACTCCAAATGGCTGTTTCCACGTTAAATTGATTTTAGAAGCATCGCTCGCTTTTGAGGCTCTAAGTTCAAGACCATAACCAGTTGCTCCCGCACTCACAAAAGAAAGATTTTTATACAAAACTTTTGAAGAATCGGTCAATTTTGCAGAAGAATCATTTTTAACTTCAAAAACAAAATCGTTCTCGCTCAAAACTGGAATTACGCAATATTTGTATTCAAGTCCCCACGATATTTTCGATTGATTTTTTTTGTAAGCAATTTGACTTGTTTCTTTCGCAGAAGTTTCCGCATATTTATCTTTAAGAATAAAATACGAATCCTGAACTAAAACTTCTGCACGCGCAGAGTCAACTCTTTCACCTTCAATATTTATTTTTTCTCCATCTGCGCTTATAAAATAAGTGTCAACACTTTCAAGTTTTGCGCTTGTACCATCGGAACATCTTGCCCGAGCAACGATATAACCTTTTGCACCAACAACAGATTTCCATTTTATGCTGATAAAATTTGTTCCGCTTGAATAAAAAACCGTATCTGTTAAAGCAGGTCCCAAAGTCGAAGAAATCTCTTGGGAAGTCGTTTCTTGATTCGTCGAAGAATTTTTTGCAATCACTTTTATCTGAACTTTTTTTCCAGAAATTTTTGCGTCATTCCAACCAAAAGGTTTTTCTATTGTGCAAACAAAGTGATCCGAATCCAAAATTGTATCCGACTCTGTTACTGTAAAAGGATTAGAAGGTTCATCTTGATAAAAAGCTTGCACTTTGTACCAATCTGCTTTTTGAACAGGTTTCCACGAAAAAATGATTTTATCGTACAATGGCGAATGAAATTCAATTTTTGCAGTTCCAAGAGTTTCAAAAGTTCCTTCCGCCTGTTTTTCTACAGAAATTCCCAAATTATTTGCTTCAAGCGTGTAAATTCGCCTTTCGCCACTAACAGCAGAATGTTCAAAATATGCAATTCCAGATGCTATAGTTAGGCTTTCGGTTGTAAGTGCAAGAATTTGCTCATCTTTGGGGATACTTTCAACAATATTTTTCCATTTTAACTTGTAGGAATAAGAAGCATTATAAGAAAAACTTATTTTAAATTTATCCGAATAACCGTCTTCAACTGTAAAATTTTCGATTTTAGGAATTCCACTTGCATTATCGGTTACTATAAATTTTCCAAGCGAGTCCACACTTGTATATATTTTTGATTTATCTTCAAAATCGGCAACAAAGAGAGAATATCTGTAATATCCTTTTTGCTGTGATGGAGAATCGAAAATTTTTACATAAGATTTTATTTCGTCAATCGAAGAAAAATCGATTTTTGTTTCTATCGGATTCGCATCGTCCAAATCGGTTCTTGTTTCTTTTAGAATATAAGAATAACTTTCTCCAAAATTTTCAAATTTAATATCAAATTTTATTTCGATTTTTGTAAACTCTGTAGAATCTTCATTTTTTGTATAAAAACTATTTGCTCTAAAATCTGCGATTGGAATTAACCAGCCTTCCACTTGTGAACAAGATTTTTTAGAACTTATACTTTTTGAAACATCATCAACAAAACTTTGAATTTTATAAGAATATTTTACGCCGCGCCTAAGTTCAAAACTGTCTTTATAAGTTATTTTAGAAAGGCTTACATACGAATAAAGATTGCTTTTTTCTGCCTGAACATCATTAGAACACACGACGGAAAGTTTTGCGTCGCTCGTGGAATTTGAGGAACAGTCAAATTTGTATTTTTTACTTCCTGCATCGCCTTGTAAAACAGAACCGATATAAGAAACGATTTCTTTGTATTCGCTGTCGTCCGAGCCTTCTTCTTTTCTAAAAATTTTAAAATAAGGAGGATGCCTTTCGTAAGTTTCTGTCCCAGTTTTTACATCAACATATTCGGGTAAAATCCACGAAAGTTCAATTTCATCTTCGCCTATTCCCCTTGCAGCAACAAAATCTTTAGGGGCAGAAGGAATTAAGGCACGAGCGGTTTTTTCGTCAACCAAATCACTTTTTTCGGACTTAGATTGAGATTGTGTGCAGTAGGCTTCGATTTCAAAATTATACGAAGTATTTGGAGAAAGGCCTTCAACTTTTGCTGAATAATCTGTATCAGAAGAAAATGAAAGGGTTTTTACGATAGTCGTTTTATCTTCTTTATAAACATTAAGCGTGTAGTTAATTTTATTTTGATAAGTATTCTTATCGCAATTTTCCATCCACCAGTTTACATTTGCAATAGAACCTTCATCTTCCATTTCTATAGAAGTTATAACTGGCTTTGCAAGACTAGAGCCCAAAACAAAAGTGCTAAATGCTGATTTTACACCTGCATAATTTTCGGCAACAACTTTGTAATATTTATTTTTTCCAGAACCACATTCATCGCTAAAATTTAGGGAAGAAGTTTCCCAAATTTGTTTAAAAGGTTCACTTGGGTTCTGTGCTGCAAATACAAAATATCGTTTTGCGCCTTTTACAGCATTCCAGGTTAAATCGATTTTTCTAAATTCTCCGTTCGAAGCACTAAGTCCAGTCGGCGCTAGGACAGAAGAAGACATATTTGCAGAATTATCCAAGTTTTCGTTTTTAGGAGTAGAAAGCGTAACCGTGTCACAAGATAAAATAACAAAAATGAATAAAGATAAGGTGAACTTAAAAATAAAACTTTTTTTGTCCATGATAAAAGAGTATATCGAATTTTTTTATAAAAACAAAATTTAACTTTTTCTGATAATACCAAAAATCATAAAAATGAAAAACTCATCCATTGTGGCGTTGCATAAAGATAAAAAAAAGACTGCCGGAAATTCGGCAGCCTTACAAAAGGTTTTCTATGTCTTTTTAAAATTTACTTCATCATAGCATGGTACTCTTGCAGTGATTTTACTCCACCTTCACCACCATTGCCATTTTTAACCGCTTCAATTCCTTGAACAGCCGCGTATGCTCCAGCAAGCGTTGTAATATATGGCACTTTATATTTTAAACATATCTTTCTAATGGTCTTTCGGTCTTCGTCGTAATTTCTCTTGGCTTTTGGAGTATTGATTACGAGGCAAACTTCTTTATTCATTATTATATCAACAACATCAGGTCTTCCTGCTCCAATCTTGTTCACTTCTTCGCACTTTATGCCATTTTCTCTGTAAAAGTCCGCAGTTCCTTGAGTGCAAACCAAAGTAAAGCCCATTTTATAAAGCGCTTTTCCAATATACAAAACCTGATTTTTGAGTGAAGTTTTGTCGCTCAAAGAAATCAAAACTTTTTTGTTTTCCCAAGGAGCTGGAGCGTGAGGTAATTCTTCGCCAGACGCTTCCTGCGATTTGTAGTATGCCAAAGCAAAGGTATCAGAAAGTCCCAAAACTTCTCCAGTCGAGCGCATTTCTGGTCCCAAAATTGGATCAACTCCAGGGAATTTTGCCCACGGAAGAACAGCCTCTTTTGCACCAAAATATGGAATAATTTTATCTTTAAGACCTAAACTTTCAAGCGATTCTCCCAACATCATTCTTGTTGCAAGTCTAGCCATTTGAGTGTTGCAAACTTTTGAAACAAGAGGAACTGTGCGACTCGCTCTAGGATTTGCTTCTATAACATAAACCTTACCGTCTTCAATCGCATACTGCATATTCATCAAACCGCAAACGTGCAAATTTTCTGCAATCTTTTTTGTATACTCTTTTATGGTCTCAAGATTTGCCAAAGGAATTGAAACAGGAGGAATTACACAGGCACTGTCGCCAGAGTGAATACCTGCAAGTTCAATGTGCTCCATCACGGCAGGAATATACACATGTTCCTTATCGCAAAGTGCATCGGATTCACATTCAAGTGCATTTCTTAAGAACCTGTCGATTAAAAGTGGACGGTCTGGAGTAACGCCAACAGCCTTATCAACATATTCTTTTAAGGTTGCTTCGTCATAGATAACTTCCATTCCACGTCCGCCAAGAACGAACGAAGGACGAATCATTATTGGATAACCGATTTTTTCTGCAATCGCTCTCGCCTCTTCAAAATTAACAGCCATTCCACTTTCTGGCATTGGAATTTCCAATTTTTCCATCATATGACGGAACAAATCGCGGTCTTCTGCAATATCTATAGAATCAATAGAAGTGCCAAGAATATTTACTCCATTTTCCTGAAGTTCGCGAGCAATGTTGAGCGGAGTTTGACCACCAAATTGAACAATAACTCCAAGCGGTTTTTCTTTTTCGTAAATCTGCAAAACATCTTCTGTCGTAACAGGTTCAAAGTAGAGTTTATCGGAAGTGTCATAATCTGTAGAAACTGTTTCTGGGTTACAGTTTACAATTATAGTCTCGTAACCCATCTCCTTTAACTGCATAGCCGCATGACAACAGCAATAGTCAAATTCAATTCCCTGCCCAATTCTGTTTGGTCCACCGCCCAAAATCATAACTTTCTTTTTGTTGTCGGTAACAGGCGATTTATCAAGTGTTGCATTGTAAGTTGAATAATAATAGCAGGCATTTTCTACACCGCTTACAGGAACTCGTAACCAAACCTCTTTTATTCCAAGTTCGTAGCGTCTTTTACGAATATCTTTTTCTGCAACTTTTAGAATTTTAGAAAGATACTTATCGCTAAATCCATCCTTTTTTGCCTTTATCAAAAGTTCATCAGGAGGAAGTCTCCCAGGATTTTTCAATATTTCTTCTTCAAGTTCAACGAGTTCTTTCATCTGCTGCAAAAAGAATTCTTTTACATAAGTCAAACTTGCAATTTTTTCAATGCTAACGCCTTTTCTCAAAGCCTCGTAAATCTGGAAATATCGTTCGCTGGAAGCAGTCTTTAACATTTCGCAAAGTTCTTCGCCAGACTTTTTATTAAAATCTTTAGCAAAACCAAGCCCTGCACGTCCATTTTCCAAACCACGCACAGCTTTCTGGAAGGTTTCCTTAAAGTTTTTACCAATCGCCATAACTTCGCCAACGGCCTTCATAGAAGTTCCAAGGCTGTCTTTTGCACCACGGAATTTTTCAAACGCCCAGCGAGCAAATTTCAATACAACATAATCGCCATCTGGAGCGCCGCCAAGCGTGTATTTTTCCAAAGTTCCATCACGCCAGTAAGGAATTTCGTCCAAGGTAAGACCTGCTGCCAATTTTGCAGAAACCAACGCGATAGGAAAACCTGTAGCCTTAGAAGCCAAAGCAGAAGAACGAGAAGTCCTAGGATTTATTTCTATAATAACAATCCTGTCGAGTTTTGGATTATACGCAAACTGAACATTTGTACCGCCAATAACGCCAATCGATTCAACAATTTTAAATGCCAGTTCCTTTAACTTTTCTTCAACCCTTTTATCAATAGTCATAAACGGCGCTGCACAAAAAGAATCCCCAGTGTGCACACCAACTGCATCTATATTTTCTATAGTACAGATAGCAACCATCTGATTTTTAGAATCTCTAACAACTTCAACTTCAAGTTCTTCCCAACCAAGGATAGATTCTTCTATTAAACACTGGTGAGTCATGCTCAAATCAAGACCATTTGCAACAGTCGTTCTCAATTCTTCAACGTTGTAGCAAAAGCCACCTCCAGCGCCACCCATCGTATACGCAGGGCGAACAACCAGAGGAAATCCTATAGACTCTGCAATTTTTTCTGCACCTTCAACAGTGTGGCAAATATCAGAACGAGGAGTATCAATTCCAAGAGATTTCATCGTTTCTTTAAAAATCTCACGGTCTTCACCGCGTTCAATCGCATCAAGATTTACGCCAATAACTTCTACGCCGTATTTTTCAAGAATTCCTGCCTTGTTAAGTTCCATCGCCATATTAAGCCCGGTTTGACCACCAAGGTTAGGCAAAAGAGCATCAGGTCGTTCTTTTTCAATAATTTGGCTCAAACGCTCAACATTTAAAGGTTCAATGTAGGTTGCATCCGCCATAACAGGATCGGTCATAATGGTTGCCGGGTTAGAATTTACCAAAACAATTTTGTACCCCAATTCTCTAAGAGCCTTACAAGCCTGCGTTCCAGAATAGTCAAACTCGCAAGCCTGCCCAATCACAATCGGTCCAGAACCAATAATCAAAACTTTCTTGATGTCTTCTCTTTTCATTTTTATAACTCCTAAACAAATAAAAGCAAATTTAAAGGGCGTTCCGGCGCAACTTACTTAGCGCCGTCGGGTCTTTCGCGGTTCCGCTTTCGCTCCATTGGACGCAGCAAAACTGCTTACCAACGGCTACGCCGCCGCTACAGCCCCTAACGCAAAAAAAAACTGACTTCAACAGGAAATCAGTTTTTACAAACAAAAATAATATGGACTTCAACTTTTTCACCGAGAATTTCAATATGTTTCGCAAAGCATTCAACCATACTGAAAAGCCATTGTAGCCACTCGTTGCGGTTTATTCAATACTTTGCAAAGATTTTATTTTTACCGCATAATCTTCTATATGAAAAGTCAATTAACAACCCTTTGCTATATAGAAAAAGACAAATCGTATTTAATGCTGCACAGAATAACAAAAAAGAACGACATAAATCGCGACAAATGGATAGGAGTTGGCGGACACTTTGAACACCACGAAAGTCCAGAAGACTGCCTTTTGCGCGAAGTAAAAGAAGAAACAGGCTTAACACTAAAAGATTTTAAATTCCGCGCAATAGTAACATTCATCGCAGACGACGAGCCAGCAGAATATATGTGCCTTTACACATCCAACAATTTTACAGGAAATTTGATAGACTGTGACGAGGGCAAACTTGAATGGGTTCCTTTTAAAAAAATCGAAACCTTAGAACTGTGGCAAGGCGACAAAATATTCTTACGCCTTTTGCAAAAACCCGTCCCGTTTTTCTCATTAAAGTTGGTATATAAAAACGGCAATCTTATAGAAAAAGAATTAAATCCTCCAGAATTGTGGAAAGAATTGGAAGATTAAATAATATTTTCGTAATGAGTATTTTATAAAAAAAGCTGCCATTAAAGCAAAACTTCTTTGGCAGCCCCTAAATCTCTATTCAAAAATCCTATTCAATATCGCAGTTGTCTGCTTTTTCGGTTTTTATTTCTTTTCCGTCGGCAAGTGCTTTTTTTCCTGCAATGATTACCGTGTGATTTTCAATTTTGTAACTAACTTTTGCAAATTTATCAAAATCGATTTTTGCTGGTTTTTCAACAAGTTCTAAACCTTCAAGTGCAATCACAGTTCCTGGTTTTGCCCACGGAGCAGTCAAAAGTTCAACTTTTTCTTTTCCGTCTTCAACATAATCCGCAGCCAAAAGCATTCCTCGGCTTTCAACACCTTTCATTTTGCGTGGAGCAAGGTTTGCAGCGATTATTACATTTTTTCCCAGAAGTTCTTCTTCTTTTAAATAAGGACGCAATCCCGACTGAATTATTCTAGGAGTTCCTGAACCGTCATCCAAAGTTTCGATATATAATTTATCGCCCTCTGGATTACATTCAACTTTTTCAATCTTTGCGACCATAAGCTGAACATGGCTATTAAAATAAGCGGCAGGATTTTCTTCCGCAGAATTTGCTGAATTTTCATTTTTAGTTTTTTCTGCTTTTTTTGGCTCAGAAGTTTTTGAATTTTTTCTAGGCATTAACGCTTCAATATCAAGTTCGCCAGCAACACAAGGAACAGTTATATTCCAGTTCTCCAAAACCTGTGGATGAACTTCTCCAAAAACGCCAACCTGTCTTCCGTCTAACATTATAGCAGCCTGTCTTCCAGGAATAAATCTTGAATCTTCAACTTCTTTTACATCGTATTTGTGATCAAGAAGATAAAGCAAAGCACTAACTTCGCTAGCCAAATCGTTAAAGTTGGCATTGTTGCAAGCGGTCATAAATCCCAAAGATTGAATTGTTTTAGTTCCTGTATTTTCGCTTGCATCCAAAAAGGCAACTTTTCCAATCTCAAAAATTTTATGAGGAAATACCGCCTGCCCTGCCTGACTTTCTGCACGCAATAAAGAGGCAATTATCGACGGGCGAACAAATTGATAATTTTCGCTCATTGGATTTGAAATCTCAATTACGTTATCCGCACTAACGCACATTTTTTCGATATAGTCGCGCTTAGAACCAAGATAATTGAATATCATCTCCTGGTAGCCAAGTCCAACCATAATTTCTTTTGTTTTACGGCTAAAAACTGTTACATCCGAAAGTTGACCAACTGTAAAATCGCTAGGACGGATAGGTTTAAAATAATCCAATCCAATTCCAATCATAACATCTTCTATAATGTCAACTTCGTGTAAAAAATCGTTTCTATAAGGAGGAGGAGTTAAAATAAATTCAACATCGCTCTTATTTTTCTTCAAATATTTTGCAGTTTTTTCTGTAGCATCAAAATCTGTTGCAACAACATCGTTGTCCATTCTGTTCAACGCATCCAAAACCTGTGCTTTTGTCAAATCGCAACCGAGTTTTTTGTTTATTGCAGAAAGTGTTGTCTTAGTCGAAGTTTGGAAGAAGAACGGTGCTACAACTTCTTTTCCGAGCCCTGTTTCATAAGGATGAATAACTTTTGCTGGCAGAATTTCATATCCAGCATCAAAAAAGTCGCAAGCAACGATATTTGCAGCAAGCATAAGATTTTCCATATTGTCGCCAGTAAGTTCAACCATCAAATCTTTATCGCCAACTTGAACAGCACCGAGTGTTGCAGAGTTTATAACAGGAGCCATAGAAAGAACTTCGTCACTTGCATCTGTTAGCAATGGAAATTGGGGAAGGTCTTTTATAATCCAACCAAAATCTTTCCCTTTAGGATGCTCTGTAAGTATGCTTCGGCAAGTCATAGGCGAATCACACAAAAGAGGAACAAAAGAAGTTTTGTCTGGATCAACAGCTTTATATGAACACGGCCATTTGATTTCCTGCATTCTATAAACGCCCATCGAAATAGACTTTCGCTTGCGGCCAAAATTCCAACAGAGTTTTTCTTGAGTTTGAATTATGTCTTTGAGCATCGGGTCATCGATCGGTTTACCGCTAATCACAAAGCTCACCATAAACGGACGAATATCTTTCATTTTTTCGTCAACATTTATTACACGATTTTCGCAATTTTTTAGGTTTCCTTTTTTAGATAAAAATTTTGAATAATCGGAACGCTTTGCACCTTCATGAATTCTTAACGCTCTGGCCACACCGCCAGTAGACCAAAGATCAGGACGATTTGTATCGTTCAATTCAATCTTTACAACTCGTTCATCTTCGTTTTGTGACAAATCTGGTTTTTCGTCAAGTTCAGCTTTTGCAAATGTAAGTTTTTTTTCGAGAGTATCGTAATCGTATTTTTTTCCAAGGAGATTAAAAAACAGTTTTTCATTGACTTCAATTTTTGGCATAGTATTCCTCTATAATATAGAAACAATGGGAAAAATTATATCGAATTAAAAGTCACCTGTCCATAAAGTCTGTTTTTGTATTAGTTTTTGCGAGGGTCAATGTGGCTAGTCAAAAATTGAGGATTCTCCAAAATTGAACTTAGAGCTATCTTTACTTTGTTTTCAACTTCTTCCCTAAGATAGAATTGGTCTGTCTCGCCACCAAAAAGAATTTTTGCTTCTACATCCAAAGCATTTGCGATAGAAGTTATTGTATGCTCCGAAGGCCAGCGTCCGTTTTCAAGATTTCTGATTGTATTTATGGAAACTCCACTAAGTTCCGAAAGTTTTTCTTGCGTAAGATGTTTTAACTTTCTTCTGTTTCTTACATTTTGTCCTAACCTTTGACCAAGGCTCTCATTTTTGCTCATTATAAAAATTTATAATGGAAAGGCATCGTTTAACAGTTTTGTAGATTGGTTTCTTAAATCCAAAATACACAACTTATTGGTTATTTTAAAATATTGATAAATTCAAATTGATATTTATCTTTCTAAAAGTTATCATCTAGCCCATGATTGAATTAACAAGCAAACAGCGAAAACTACTCGAAAAAGCAGCTCAACCAATGTCCGCATTGATGATAATCGGAGGTTCAGGTTTAAGCGAAGAACAGATTAACCAATTCCAAAATATTGCAAAAACTCATGAAATAATAAAAGTAAGATTTAACGATTTTAAAGAAGAAAAATCGGATTTGAGCAAAGACTTGGAAGAAAAAACGGATTCGACTTTAGTTCGCATAATAGGAAATGTAGCAATCTTCTACAAACAAGCAGAAAAAACTCAAGACAGAAAATACGAAAAATTGCTTTTAAAAGCGTAAAGCCACAACTACTTGGTTATAATTTTCTTAAGACCCAACAAGTTCACTTTCAAAATGCATTTTTTCTATTAACATTCAAGAAGTTTAATAAGCAGTAAAAATTCGTGGGTCTTACCAAACTAAAAAATCACGTTCTTTTTAGAATCTGTTTATTGGGCATGGGTCGCTGGTAAGTTTTATCTGCGACTCTTTTTTTTGCTAACCATTTTTAAACGTTACTCGATAATTTAAAAGTAAAATTCCTATGACAAAAATAAATTATCAAAAAGAACTCGAAAAAATCATTTCATCTTTTTCTAAAGACCTTTCTCCAAAAAAACCTTCCCTTTTGTTGCACGCTTGCTGTGGTCCATGTAGCAGTTATGTCATAGAATATCTCGCTTCGATTTTTGACATAACAATTTACTATTACAATCCAAATATTTATCCTCAAGCAGAATATGAAAGACGCCTTGAGGAATTAAAAAAATTCCTTTCGATTTTTCCAGAAGCCCTAAAAAATCAGGTAAAGTTAATCGTCGATAATTACGAACCTAAAGATTATTTTAAGGCAACAAATGTTCTAAACGAACCAAATCTTCAAACAGAAGCAGAAAAAGGAGAACGCTGTAGAAGATGCTACAAACTGCGGATGGAAAGGTCTTGGAACTTTGCCTGCAAAAATAAGTTTGACTGGTTTACAACAACTCTAAGCATAAGTCCTCATAAAGACAGCGAAATGATAAACGAAATTGGAAGAAATCTTGAATCTTCAAAAAAAGAAAATTCTATAAAAACTAAATTTCTTCCTTCGGATTTTAAAAAGAATGGTGGCTATTTAAGGAGCACCCAGCTAAGCAATGAATACAATCTGTGGCGACAAGATTACTGTGGATGCATATATTCAATAAGAAATAGCGAGGAAAAAAAATGACACAAATAGAAAAATCAATTCAAGCAAAAGCAGAAAGCATAAGAGATGTAATTCGCTATATCAAACGTTTTAATGATGCAACAGTTGTAATTTATATCGACGACAGAATAATCGATTCGCCATTTTTTTCAGGACACATACACGATATAAGTTTAATAAAACAGGCAGGTTTAAAAGTTTTAATAGTTCCAGGCGCACACAATCGAATCGACAAAATTCTCTCTCAAAATTCAATACAGTGGCAAATTCACAACGGCAACAGAATAACAGACCAAAATGCTATGAGCTTAATAAAAACTGCGGCCTTTGAAGTTGCAAATAATGTTATGACAAGCTTTGCAGGAGAACACATAACCGCAGTAATCGGCAACTGGATAAGAGCTCGCGGAAAAGGTGTAATACAAGGAATAGATTACGGCTGCGCAGGAGAAATAGACAAGATAGACGATTCAAGTTTAAGCACCGTTTTGAAAAACGGTTTTATTCCGATTTTCCCATGCATAGGCTGGAGTTTAAGTGGAAAACCGTACAATATTTCTTCCAGACAACTTGCAAGCCAACTTGCAATGCATTTAAAAGCAGACAAACTATTTTTCCTTATTCCAGATGCAGAACTCACACAAAAATATTTTATCGTTCCAAAAGATATAGGACTTTCTCCAGAAGGCCATATTCCAGCAATGAATATCGAAGAATTAGACGAATTTATTTTAAAAAATCAAAATGAACAAAAATCTAATTCGACCAATCAAGAAAATTTAGAAGTCAAAAAAAATATCCTTTCAATCTTGCACCTTTCAAAAATCGCCTGCACAGAAGGGGTTGCAAGAACGCACATTTTAAATGGATTTATGGAAGGCACGCTTCCCTGCGAAATATTCAGCAACTTAGGCTCTGGAACAATGATTTATTCTTCAAATTACGGAAAAATTCGTCCAATGCGAAGAGAAGATGTTTCTCAAGTTCTCGCTTTGATTCGACCCTTTGTATTTGAAGGATTTTTACTTCCACGAACAGAACAACAATTAGAAACCGAATACAACGACTACATAATCTACGAAATAGACGGAGCAATACGAGCCTGTTCCGCCCTACACATATACGACAGAGCTCAGGCGGAAATAGCAGCCGTTGCCGTAGACAAAAATTATGCGCACATCGGAATCGGTCCAAAAATGATTGAATATCTCATCGAAAAAGCAAAGACAATAAACTTAGAAAGCGTTTTTATATTGACGACGCAGACAGCAGACTGGTTCGAAAGTCTCGGTTTTACTCCCGACAGCATAGAAACCCTCCCTCAAAAACGAAAAGAACTCTGGAATAAAGCAAGGGCATCAAAACTTTTTAGATTAAAGTTAAAATAAGAAAAAAAATCGGTTTATTTAATTTTATTTTGGGCGGCTTTTTGCTCCACTGCGTTTTGCAAAAATCGGGCTTTGCGAGGCTACGGCTTTCGCCTACGAACAAATGCCTTACATTTATAAAAAATCCACAACAAAAATCAAAAACACAATCATTGTAAAATGCGCAACAATTCACTAGGCATTTGTTTTCGCTACGCTCACCTCTCCAATCCCTTGCCGTTGTAAGCTCGCAGGTAGATAATGAGGCTACAAATAGACTTTGCCGCTTAGTCGCACAGGAGGTGCGATTTACAATAAGTATCGGCAGTTTTGAAAAACTGCTGATTAAAGCAATCAAAGACATTTTTCTAAAGCAGCACACGAATATGCAATTAAAAAAACAATTCCGGCCGTTTTACAAAACAACAAACTTTTAATTAAAAAACGTTGATAAAAACAAATCTTATTTTCATTAACCAAAAAGCAATTTTAATAAAACGCAATTTTCTACAAATACCTTTTATAAAACAAGCCATTTTTAAATGACGAACAGTCGTCATTTAAAAAGCATTTAAACTGACTAACGAAAGTAAGTTTAAAATACATAAAAAAGATTTATAAAGAAATGTTTCTCATGAAACATTAAACAAAAAAGTTACAAAGTTTCTAAAAAATATATACACAGAAGGTGTTTTATGTGCAATAAAAAAATCTTTCATTAGTGCTCACCTATTCATCTTAAAAAAAAAATACACATATAAAATTCATCAACTAAGAAAACAAATAAAAAGTTTCTCGTGAAACACTACTGTATTGGTTTGTTTTTCTAAAATATAATAATAGGAAGTTTCTCATGAAACAAAAAACAATAGGTTTTATAATGCAAAAATTATTTTTTTTGAAAAAAACTTGTATCAATATTAACAAGTCTGATGTTTCTCATGAAACATCAGATTAAAAACCATCAATACGACAATAGCGTTTTATCCGCAAAACTTATCCACAGGTAATCAACATTAAGTATAAAAATTTTAAAAAATCAAAAATACTCTAAATTCTTTTAAGATAAGAAATTAGCAAATTTTCACAAATTTCACGAATTTTCAGAATTTAGTTTTAAACAAGTTATCCACAAGCAAGGTGCTTATATTCATTTTAAGAAATCTATAAAATCATTGTAACGAAAAATAAATAAAAAAAGCCAGAGTTTAATCTCTGGCTTACCTGATGGTCATTTGATCGCACTAGACTTTCGTCTTAAAAGATCATTTAGTGATTAATATCCCCTCACACGTTTCATTATATTTTAATAATAAACATTTGTCAGTAAAAAACGAAAAAAAATTAACAATTATTAACTTTTTTATCTTTTAAAAAAGAAAATCTCTAAAATCTTTAGTGTGGTTTAATTCTTTATAATACAAAGAATTAGTCAAGTTTATTTTTCTTCATCTTCATTTGCAACTTTGTCAAATCCAACTACATAATCAGGTTCTTCAATATTTATTACCCTTGTTCCTGTAGAAGCTCTACCTTGTTTAGAAATTGTAGACGCTGCAACTCTAAGAGTTTTACCCTGACCTGTCATACAGATTACTTCGTCTTTTTCAGAAACGGCAACGGCTCCAATAATCTCGCCCTTGTTTTCGATGTTTCCAAAAATTCTCTGCCCACCAGTGCCTCTACCGTGATTTCCAAATTCATCAAAGTCAACGCGTTTTCCAACACCTTTTTCTGTTATGATGAGAGCATCCATATTTTCTTCAACTCTGAGTGCGGCTGCAAGTTCATCGCCAGAAGAAAGTCTAATTCCTGTAATTCCAGAACTTGCTCTACCCATTGGGCGAATTCCACTTTCTGTCATTCTAAGAGCCTGTCCCCTTCTTGTTATTAACATTATGTCGTCTTTACCAGAAGTTGCCATCGCAGAAACAAGTTTATCTGCATCACGCAATTTTATTCCAATCACACCGCGTGTTTTTGCATTTGCAAATTCTGTTGTTTTACATTTTTTCACAATTCCGTTTGCAGTTGCCATAAAAATATAAGAAGTTTCGCTGTAATCTTTCATCGTTACAATCGTCGAAATTTCTTCATCCGGGCTAAGCTGAATCAAAGTTTTTACGCTCGAGCCTCGACTTGCCCTGCTCGCTTCTGGAATTTCATGAACTTTTATCCAATAAACTTTTCCTGCATTTGTTAAGAAAGTGATATAAGATTTTGTCGTCGCAGTAAAAATCTGATTTACATAATCGTCTTCGACCAAAGTCGCACTCAAACTTCCTTTTCCGCCTCTGCTTTGAGCTTTATATTGAGTGAGCGCCACTCTTTTTATGTAACCAAGTTTAGAAATCATGACAACGACTTCTTCTTCTTTTATCATATCTTCTGTGTTTATCTGTTCAACTTCGTCCGCAACAATATCGGTTTTGCGCTCATCACCAAATTTATCCGCAATTTCGTTTGTTTCTGTTTTTATCAATTCAAGAATTTTTTCGTGGTGAGCAAGCAAATCTTCCAGGTGATCTATCAACTCCTGTAGTTCTTTTATCTGATTTTCTAAATCTTCAACAAGCAGATGAGTAAGGCGTTTAAGTGGCATATCAACAATGGCCTGTGCCTGCTCATCGTCAAAATTGAATCTATGTTCAAGGCGCAACTTTGCTTCTTCTGTATCGCGACTTGATTTTATTATTTTTATGACTTCGTCGATATTATTGATTGCAGTTATCAACGCTTGCAAAATATGCATCTTATGTTTTGCAATTTTTAAATCGTATATCGTTCTACGAGTTATAACTTCATCGCGATGTTCAACAAAGTATTGAACAAGTTGTTTTAAAGTTAATATCTGAGGCTTTAAATAAACCTCTGGAAGTTTTAATTGTTCTTCGTCATACCGAAGTCCAGATTCTTTTTTAACAGGAACTAAGGCAAGATTTATAACGCCAAAATTTGATTGCAAATCGGTTTTTGCAAAAAGTTGATTCAGGACGATTTTTGTTATCGCATTCTTTTTTAAGTCCACAACAAGACGCATTCCAACTCTGTCAGAAGTTTCATCATTTGCGTCAGCAATTCCTTCTATAACTTTGTTGTCTTTTAATTCGTTTATGCGTTTTATTATGTTTGTCGTATTTACTCCATACGGAACTTCTGTAAATACAATTTTTTCGTGTCCGCGCTTGTCGGTTTCTATATTGAATTTTGAACGAATTGTTATCTTTCCGCGTCCTGTTCTATAAGCTCGTTTTATTCCTTCGCGTCCATAGATAACACCACCAGTTGGAAAATCAGGACCTTTTATGTAATTCATCAATTCTTCTATGGAAATTTCAGGATTATCGATATAAGCACAAATTGCTCCAGCAACTTCTCTTAAGTTGTGTGTTGGCATATTTGTTGCCATTCCAACAGCAATTCCTGTTGTTCCGTTACAAAGCAAAAAAGGAAATTTTCCAGGTAGAACAGAAGGCTCAACGGTTGTGTCGTCAAAGTTTGAAACCATATCGACAGTTTCTTTGCTTATATCTGCCGTCATTTCTTCGGTTATCTTTGACATCTTTGCTTCTGTATAACGATACGCTGCTGGAGGGTCGCCTGCTATAGTACCAAAGTTACCCTGAGGAGTTACAGTCGTATAACGTTGCGCAAAATCCTGCCCAAGACGAACCAAAGCATCATAAACCGAAGCATCTCCATGAGGATGATAATGACCCAAAACTTCGCCGACTATAGTTGCACATTTTTTTGTCTTTCCACCGCTGGAAAGATTCAACTTGTCCATCGCATACATTATTCTTCTGTGAACAGGTTTTAAACCGTCGCGAATATCTGGTAACGCTCTCTGAACAATTACAGACATCGAATAATCTATGTAGGCTTGTTTTACTTCGTCCTCAATGGGAATTTTTATTACAGTTCCACCTTCTGGTGTTTTTTCTTCTTCTAACATTTTTAGTCCTAATAAATGATAAATGAGTTTGTCAAAATACTATCTTTTGAAAATCTATTTAGACAAACTCAATCAAAATAATTTACTTAAATATCCAAATTTGCATAACTTGAATTTGATTCTATGAATTCGCGTCTTGGTTCAACTTCTTCACCCATGCAAACGGTAAATATTTTGTCTGCGGCTTGTGCGTCTGGAACAGTTACAACTCTCATTTTTCTGCGCGCAGGATCCATTGTCGTTTCCCAAAGTTGTTCGCCGTCCATTTCGCCAAGACCTTTGTAGCGTTGAACATCTGCTTTATCTCTTTGGTCACCAAGGGCAGCAAGGGCTGCATCTCTATCCGCATCGGAATAGCAATAAACAGGTTCTTTTTTTCCAAGTTGAACTTTAAAAAGAGGAGGCATTGCAAGATAAACATAACCGTTTGTGATGAGTTCTGGCATATATCTAAAAAAGAAAGTCAAAAGCAAAGTGCGTATATGAGAACCATCTACATCAGCATCCGCCATTATGATTATTTTGTGATAGCGCAATTTTTCTATGTTAAAATCTTTTCCAAATCCTGCGCCCAAGGTTTTTATAACTGGGTCTAATTTATCGTTTCCTACAACTTTTGAAGGATCAACTTTTTCAACATTTAGCATTTTTCCCCAAAGAGGAAGAATTGCCTGCGTTTTTGAATCTCTGCCTTTTTTTGCTGAACCTCCAGCCGAATCTCCTTCGACTATATAAACTTCGCATATAGAAGGATTATCTTTTATAGAGCAGTCAGAAAGTTTTTCTGGTTTTACAAAGGATGTCCCTACAGTTTTTTTTCTTGTATTCTCCTTTGCTTTGCGAGCAGCAATTCTTGCAGCAGCTTCTCCAATGGATTTTTCAAGAACTTTTTCCAAAACATCAGGATTCAACTCAAAATAAATAGTGAGTTTTTCTTTTATCAGAGAATCAACAATTCCTCTAACTTCTGGATTTCCAAGTTTATCTTTAGTCTGCCCTACAAATTCTGGTTCAGGTATTTTCATCGATAAAACTGCAACAAGACCAGAGCGTACATCATCTCCTGTTAAAGTTTCATCTTTATCTAGTTTCTTCTTCATCTTTTCGTTGGATTCAAAAGCCTTTTTCAATACAAAAAGCAGGGCAGATTTAAATCCGTCGAGATGAGTTCCTCCATCGCCAGTGTGAATATCGTTTACATAAGAATATATAGACTCTGAATATTTATCGTTATATTGAAAAGCCAATTCTGTTATAACGTTGTCTTTTTCGCCTGTTATAAAAATTGGCTCTTCTGGATAATAGAATTTGCTTTTTATAGTGTTATTTAATTCTTTTACGTAATGAACGATTCCACCTTCATATTTTAAAACTTCTTCTTTTGGATTTTCTAACCGTTCATCTCTAAAGATTATGACTATTCCACTATTTAAAAATGCAAGTTCTTTTAAACGCTGAATTAATACATCCCAATCGTAAGTTGTTGTGGTTGTAAAAATTGATTTATCTGCTTTCCATCTTATAATTGTTCCGTGATCTTGAGTGTCACCAATTATATCGACCTTTGTTACAGGAATACCTTTTTCGTATTTTTGACGATATATATGTCCGTCTCTTTTTATAGTTGCTTCAAGCCAGTCCGAAAGAGCATTCACACAAGAAACGCCTACTCCGTGCAAACCACCAGAAACTTTATAGGAATTTTTATCGAATTTTCCGCCTGCATGGAGTCTAGTCAAAACTAATTCCAAAGCACTTACTTTTTCTGTAGGATGAATTGCAACAGGAATTCCACGACCATTATCTTCAACACGAACAATATCATCTTTTTCTAAGGCAACTACAATTTTATCGCAGTGACCTGCCATCGCTTCGTCTATACAGTTATCAACAGTTTCATAAACAAGGTGATGAAGTCCTTTTGGTCCTGTTGAACCTATATACATTCCAGGACGTTTGCGTACAGCTTCAAGCCCTTTTAAAACTTGAATACTTCCCGCATCATAAGAAGAAGCCATTTTTATTTCCTTATATTATATTATTTTAGGATTTGTGCAAAAGACATGAATAGACCTTTCCAGTTTTGGAAATTATATTTGTATTGAAGAAAAAAGTAAAGGTGAATTATAATCAGCGTATGTCTAATCAGAATTATAAAGAATTTTTTGAAGAAGCGATAAATCAGATTCACAAAGAACTTAACTCTGCTGGCAGAGAAGATGAATTTTTACTTTGGTTCAATATGGAATATTTAGGCGATAGCCTTTCTTTAATAAAAGTTTCAGTTTCTTCGGAGTTTATGTGGGTTCAAATGGTAAAAAAAGGTTTTGTTGCAAAAATAGAACAAAAAATAAACGAACTTACAGGCCAATCAATAAAACTTGAACATATAGTAAAAGAAAAAAAACTGGAACATACAGAAAATTCTGCAAAAACTCAGGAAAAACAAATTGAACATAAAAAAACTATTCCAACTCAAAATAAAAAAGATTCAGAATCAAATCAAAAAAAACATCCTCAACTTAGAGATGATTTTATTTTTGAAACTTTTGTTCCGGGAGAAAACAGCGTATACGCTTATAACGCTTCTATGGCAGCCGCAAAAAATCCTGGAAACGCTTATAATCCAATATTGATTTACGGTGGAGTTGGTTTAGGAAAAACTCATTTAATGCAGGGAATTGGAAATTACATATATCAAAATAACGATTCAAAGATGAAAATTTCTTATTTGAGTGCCGAAAGTTTTACAAACGAATTTACATCTTCTTTAAAAAATCAAACTATCGATTTGTTCAAAAAAAAATACAGAAGTTTAGATGTTCTTTTACTTGATGATATTCAATTTCTAGAAGGCAAAGACGGAACTCAGGAAGAACTTTTTCACACTTTCAATTCTATATACGACAGAAACGGTCAAATAGTTTTTACAAGTGATCGTCCTATAAAAGAAATCAAAGGTTTTACAGAGCGTTTAAGTTCCAGGTTTAGCCGTGGTTTAAATGTCGATTTGCAACCACCAAATTACGAAAACAGACTTGCGATAATTCAAAAAAAACTTGAAATACAAAAAAAACAAATTCCTCAGGATGTAATAGAATACATAGCTAAAAATTGTCAAACAAATGTCCGCGATATAGAATCCTGCATAACAAAGTTGATTGGATATGCAGAACTAGTTGGAAAACCAATAACTGTGGAAATCGCTCAATCTCAGTTACGAGATACGATAAACAATCCTTATTCTGGAAGCATTACGATAGAAATAATACAAAAAGTTGTTGCAGATCATTACAATGTTTCAATTTCAGATTTAAAAAGCAAGAAAAAAGATAGAAAATATGTAACTCCACGCCAAATATCAGTTTATATCTGCTGCGATTTAACTGAATATTCCACAACAGAAATTGGGAACGAATTTGGAGGAAGAGATCACACTACGATTATGCACGCAAGGGATAAAATTGCAGACCTTTTAAAAACCGATTCATCTATGAATTCTACAATAAATCTTTTAATAAGAGAGGTAAAAGATTACAAAAAATAAAACAACAAATTTGTTTATAATTATGATAAAATCCTGTTGATAGCCTGTTGATAAAAATAAAGGTTGTGCAATAGTGAATTTAAAGTGAATTTAAAACTTGAGTTATCAACTTTAAAAATACTTGCTTTATAAAGAGATATATGAGTTTTCAACAAATTCACAGGAATTATTATTACTATTACTAAATTTATTTAAAATTTAGAATTTAATATAAATGTGTATAACACGCAGGAGATAAATATGAAGTTTACTTTTGATAGAAATTCAATGATTAACGAAATTTCAATAGCACAGGAAATAATTTCCACAAAAAGTGCTCTTTCAATTCTTTCCAATGTTTTATTCATTGCAAAAGATAATACTTTAACAATCAAAGCAACTGATATAAAAGTAAACTTTGAAACAAAAATTCCAGTTGATATTGAAGAAGAAGGGTCAACAACTGTTTTTTGCGATAAATTTTTAGGAATTCTTTCTGGTCTAGATGAAGGCGAAATTGTTTTTGAAATTCAACAAAAAGATAATCAAATAATCGCTTTGATTCGTCATTCTACAAAAAAAATAAAATTCCAATTAAAATGCACATCTCAAGATAAATTTCCTGAATTTCCAGTTGCACAAGAAGTTCCATTTTTTGAAATTCCTTCTAAAGATATAAAAAAGATGATAAGCCAAACTTCTTTTGCTGTAAGTTCTGATGAAACACGATATTTTATGAACGGTGTTTATTTTGAAAAGAAAAATGATAAACTTGTTTTAGTGGCAACAGATGGAAGAAGACTTGCTTATGTTTCTAAACAATTTGAATCTGGAATTCCTGATTTTCCGTCTGCAATCGTTCATCCAAAAGTTTTGAATATAGTTGCAAAGCATCTTTCAGATGAAGGAAATATTTCAATAGCAATCGTTGATAAAATGATTTTCTTCCGTTTTCAAAATTATGAGCTTTCTTCAACTTTAATTGAAGGTCAATTTCCAAACTATATGAGAGTAATTCCTGAAACTCAACTTTATAATTTTAAAGTTCAAAAAAATGAACTTGTAGAATCTTTAAAAAGAACTTCTATCATGGTTGATAAAAAAGCTGGCAGAATTTTCTTTAACATTTGTCCTGGAGTTTTAAAACTTACTTCACAAGAATCTGATTCTGGAGATGCAGAAGTTGAAATTCCATGCGAATATGCAGGTGACGAAGTTACAATCGCTATGAATTACAGATATATTGAAGAACCACTTCGTTTTATGAATGTTGAAATGATTAAATTTGAATTTTCAGGAGAAATGAAAGCAGTAACAATGCTTTCTGAACCGGCAGAAGATTACTTCCACATAATTATGCCTATGCAAATGGCTTAAAATTGGATGCCAATACTTTCAATCTCTTATGTAAATTATAGAAATATTCAAGACTCAACTATAAATCTTTCATCAAGAGAAGTTTATTTTGTAGGCGAAAACGGTCAAGGGAAAAGCAATCTTCTTGAATCAATTTATTATTCTGCTTACGGAAGTTCTTTTAGAACGAGAGCGGACGGTGAAGTTGTAAAAAAAGGATTTAAAGATTTTTCCATAAAAACTTTGTACAAAATGGAAAATGGCTCTACAGAAAATATTTCTATTTTTTACGAAAACGATAAAAAACGAATCGACAAAAACGGAAAATGGATAAAAGACAGAAAAGAACTCATAAATACAGTTCCGTGCATTTTGTTTTGTCATGACGATTTAGAATTTGCTGTTGGAGAGCCAGAGAGGCGACGTTTTTTTATTGACCAATGCCTTTCTATGTACGATTTAATTTATATCGACACAAACAGAAATTACAAAAAAATTTTAAAAAGCAGAAATATATCTCTTAAAGAAAAAAATTATGAAATGCTCGATATTTTTGATATTCAGCTTGTTCAAAACGGAATAGAAATAATAAAAAAAAGAAGAGATGCAATTTTTCAATTCAACCAAATTTTTGGAAAGCTGTATGAAAAAATTACTGGGATAGATGGAATTTTTATAAGTTATGAGCCTAGTTGGAAGTCAGAAGAAACAAGTAATATAGTTCCAACAAAAGAAAAAGTATTTGAAATTTTAAATTCAAAAAGAGAAATCGATAAGACAATAATGACAACAATGAGCGGCCCGCATAGAGATAGAATAAAATTCTTGCGTAATGGAAAAGATTTTATTTCTACAGCATCTACAGGGCAGAGAAGACTTATTGCAATTCTTTTAAGGATAGGTCAGGCGATTTTTTATTCAAACGTAACAGGAAAAAAGCCTGTTTTGCTTATGGACGACGTTCTTTTGGAATTAGATCCAGAAAAACGGCAAGCGGTTACACAACTTTTGCCAGAGTATGACCAGCTTTTTTGTACTTTTTTACCTGGCGAACCTTATAGCCGTTATATGAAAGAAGGCACGAAAGTTTTTGAAATTGAAGAGGGGCGATGGAATGAAAGAAAATGATATTATGAATGCTTCTGAAATGATAACTCGCATTTTTAAAAACATAAGTCCTTCTCAAATTGAACAGGGAAATAAAATTTTTAACTTATGGCGGGAAATTGTAGAGTCAATAAAATCTAACAGCATAAATGGCGAAAATATCGGAAAAAATATGGCAAGCCATTCAAAAGTTGTGGATTTAAAAAATGGAATTTTACTTGTAGAAGCAGATCATCCAGGCTGGATTCAAATGCTTGGAAATTATAAAAAATATATTCTTCGTGGTTTTGAAATGAAAATTCCAGAATTAAAAATCAATTCGCTCGCTTTTCGACTTGCAGGAACAAATGCAGAACTTTCAAAGGTTAATTCAAAAATCAATGAACAAAAAGAACGCCTGAACGAAGAAAAAAAGATTGAAGAAGAACAAAGAATTTTAGAAAATAGTGGCTTTGCATATAAAAGTTCTCAAGAAAAAAAAGAAGAAAACAAACTTCCTCCTGAATTACAAAAAATGTTCGATGATATGAAAAAGGATATGTTGACCAATATTTAATATATCTGATATATTCTACAACACTATATTTTTTTAATAAAATTTGGGATTTGTAATGACAAGTTCCGTAAAAATAAGGAGATGTTCCAATGTTAAGAACATATCAACCAAGCAAAGTAAAAAGAAATAGAAAATTCGGTTTCCGTGCTCGCATGGCAACTCGTGGTGGACGCGCAATTCTTGCTCGTCGTCGTGCAAAAGGTCGCACAAAGCTTTCTGTTGCAGACGAAAAAAAGAAATACTAAGATTTTATTAAAAGAAAATGGAAGCGCTATTATCACATTCTAAGTGTTTTAAACTAAGAGAGAGGATAAAATGCGCTTCAGAAATTAGAAATCTTTTTAAAAATGGGAAAAGAGTCAGTGTTTTGGGAGCAAAACTTTTTTATCTTCCAAACAATAAAGAATTCAACAGAATTTGTTTTTCTTTTCCCCATGGTTTTGGCAATGCTGTTCAAAGAAATCGTGCAAAACGATTTGGACGTGAATCTTTCCGAAATCTAAAATCACACCTGAACATCGGTTACGATATGATTTTTCTTTTATATCCTCTTTCCGAAAATAATTCGTTCCTCTCGCGGTGTGAACAATTTCAGATATTATGTAAAAAAGCTGGACTGTTAAAGGAATGCGAAAATTCTTTGTGATTTTTTTATGTTTTATCATAAAAATCTATAGAGCGTGTATTTCTCCATTGTTTCCTAGATGTTGCAGATATTATCCGACTTGCTCTCAATATGCGATGGATTCAATAAAAAAATATGGTTCTTTAAAAGGTTCGTATCTTGCAGGAAAAAGAATTTTAAAGTGCAATCCTTTTTTTAAAGGTGGTTACGATCCAGTTCCTTAAACGTGATTTTTAGCGATTTCTTATCGAATAAAGTAGATTTTAAATAAAACAATTATCCATATCAAAACTAATAAAAATTTTGGAGAATATTTATTATGGAAAAAAATACCGCTTGGGCTATAGGACTTTCATCTGTTGTTCTTATAGGATTTTTTGCAGTGCAATCGTATCTTATGCCAAAAAATACGCCGCCTGTAGAGGATGTTTCAAAAAATTCTGTGGGAGTGGAAAAAGAGAATAATGTTCAAAATGATGTAAATTCCCAAATTGCAGATACTTTTGTAGAAAAATCTTTAACAGCTTTAAATGACGAAAATCTGCTTGAAGAAAATTTTACGATTGAAACAAAAAAAGTGAAAGTAATTTTTACAAATCGCGGTGGCGATGTATTAAGCTATCAATTAAAAGATCATTTTGATTCTGAACGAAACAGCTATATTGAAATGGCAGATAATATATCTGCAAAAAATAGAGCTTTTTCTCTTTCAATTGGTGGAGCAGACGCTTCAATTTCTAATGAAATTTTTACAGCAAAAAAGATAAATGATAAAACTATTGGTTTTTTCAAAAACTATAAGGTTAAAAATTCCGATGGTACGATAGGCGAATTCACTATTGTAAAAACCTATTATTTTGATGATTCCGATTACGTTTTTAAACTCGATGTTACAGTTTCTCCTGGAGAAAATTTTAAGGGTCTGGATTTAGACAATGCTGCTTATTCTTTGAGAACTTCTCCACAGATGGGACCTTTCTATAATCCAAAAATGAACAGATACGAAAATCGTCAGTTCATCTCTTACAACGGCAAGAGCAAAAAAAGCGTTGTTCTTGGAACAAATCAGACAAAAACTTATGACAAACCTTGGAAGTGGGTTTCTATGGCAGGAAAATATTTTGAAGTTTTAATTTATCCTGCTTCTAATGATGTTATGTCTGAAAAAGTTACTTATACTTCAAAGTCAGATTTGAGCGAAAAAAATAATGCGCAGGCAATAATTACAAGACAAGCCGTTAATGCGGAAGGTTCAAATGACACTTATTACATTTATGTGGGACCTCGTAACGAAAAAGATTTAAGAATCTATAATGTTCCAGAAAATAATGTTTGGAAATTGGATTCAGTTAGATTTGATGACAGCATGCAAACCAGTGGATTTTTGAGTTGGCTGGAAGTTATATTAAAATTCTTGCTCGAATTTATAAATAAGTTTGTTCATAACTGGGGAATTTCAATAATAATCGTTACGGCAATTTTAAAATTTGCGATGTTCCCAATAACTGCAAAGACGGCAAAAAGCACTGTAAAAATGCAGGAAGTTCAGCCTAAAATGCAGGCACTTCAAGAAAAATACAAAGGAAATCCACAAAAGTTAAACGAGCAGACTGCAAAATTGTACAAAGAGATAGGATATAATCCTCTTTCTGGCTGTTTGCCGATGTTGGTTCAATTTGTAATTTTGTTTGCGATGTATAATCTTTTTAACAATTATTTTGAATTCCGAGGAGCAAGTTTTATTCCTGGTTGGATAAGCGATTTGAGCACTGGAGATACTGTAAAAACTTTGGGATTTGATATTCCTTTATTGGGTAACCAAATAAGACTCTTGCCTGTTATTTATGTTATAAGCCAGTTGCTTTTTGGAAAAATAACTCAAAACGGAGGAACATCCGTAGGACAGTCAAATACTCAAATGAAGTTAATGATGTATGGAATGCCGATTTTGTTTTTCTTCCTGTTTTACAATGCTCCTTCTGGATTGTTGCTTTACTGGACTGTAAGCAATTTGATTCAACTTGGACAACAGTTGTTCATCAATTCAAGGATAAAAAAATAAACTAAAAATGGAAGATGCAAATAATTCGCTTCTTCCTAAGGGGATATATGAATTACGAATTTGAAGGAAAAAATGAAAAAGAAGCGATTGAAAAAGCAGCCTCTGAATTGGGACTGGAACGCGATCATTTTGATGTTGAAATTATTGAAACTCAAAAAAAATCACTTTTTAAATCAGGATATGTAAAAATCCGCGTTCATCCTGTGAATGATGGCAGTGTAAACCCACCCGCTAAACATTCTTATGAAATGGAAAAACCTTATAAAAAAGCAGTTGTAAATCCTATTGCTAAAGATGAATTTGAACAAAAACTTTTGGATTTTATTTCAAATATTATCGAAAAAATGGGTTACGACGTTGCCGTAGAAATTTCTTTTAGAGAAGAGAAAAAGGTTTGCATTAAACTTTCTTCATCATCATCTTCGATACTAATAGGTCGCAAAGGAAAAAATTTGGACGCGTTGCAGCTCCTTGCAAATGTTTATGCTGGCAGACTTGGAAGGGAAGATGTGCGCGTTATATTGGACACAGAAAACTACAGAGTGCGCCGCGAAGAAAACCTTGTACATCTCGCTTATAACGTAGCAGACAGAGTACGCTCAACGAGACAGTCTGTGTTGCTCGAACCAATGAATCCTTTTGAACGTCGCCTTATTCATACTACATTAAACGACATTCCTGATGTAGAAACTATTAGCGAAGGCGAAGGTCTTTACAAACAGGTTAGAGTTATTTACAAAGGTTCGGGATTTTAATGAATAAAAAGTTTTGCATTTTTGGTGTTGTTATTTCACTTTTTGCACAACTTTATGCAAACTCTACAGATATGTTTTTGAAGCCAGAACTTGTTAGCGAATTAAACGAAAAAGGGTCTATAAGAAGAATTTTTCAAAATGAAGATGTTTCTTTAACCCTTACTCCTAATACAGTTTGTTCACAGAAAGTGGCAAATTCTTGGAATCTTTCGGAAAAACCTAATTTAGTTTCGGAAAATCTTTTTTTGGTAAAAAAATCTGAATTAAAAGAAAAAAGTTCTTTTCCAGAGGAAGTTGATTTTTCAATCGATAACGTTTCAAAAATTGTGCGTTCAATTTCAAAGATGAAAGGAATGCGATATTATTCTGAGACGAGAAAAAAATGGCAAACTCTCTATCACGAGGCGTATGTTTGCAAATCGTTGGAAGAAAAAAATATTTCCCTTGCAGATGTTACAGAAGGTTCTGCGGACGGTCTTAATATCTTTTGTTTTTTGGAAGATAATTCTTTTGGAAAGAGCGTTTATTCTGCGAATTATTTGCAAAAAGAAAATGAAGTTGGATTCACTCTTACCAATTCTGAAAGTTGGACTTATTCATTTGTTCGTGCTTTAGAGCCTAACAGTGTAAAGATAAGCATGGTTGTGATAGATAACGATGATTCTTATCTTGTTTATATGCTTTTGCAAGCAAAACACAAAACAATACCTCTTTTGGGAGATAAAATTCAAAAATCTTTGGCGAATCGCATAGATGCTATTTTTAATTGGTTTACTTATCAGTTTTGATAGAATTTTATGCGAATAAAAAATTTGTGATAAACCTTTTTACGTGGAGGGAATATGAAATCAAAAATTCTAGTGGCTATTATGGGCTGTCTGGCAATAAATTTTGGGGGATGTAAATCTATGGATAAGGAATTAAAAGCTATAGAAGGAAAAGATGGAGTTTTTGCGATAATGGAAACTTCTAAGGGGCCAATCGTTCTTGAGCTTTTTTATGAAAAAACTCCGTTGACTGTAACTAATTTTGTTGGTCTTGCGGAAGGAACTTTAGATGCTTCAAAAGGTAAGAAATTTTATGATGGGCTTACTTTTCATCGTGTAATTTCTGATTTTATGATTCAAGGTGGCGACCCTGAAGGGTCTGGTCGTGGTGGTCCTGGTTATAGGTTTGCAGATGAATGTTTTGAAGATTTGACTTTTGAAAAACCTGGTCTTTTGGCAATGGCAAATTCTGGACCTTCTACGAATGGCTCGCAGTTTTTTATTACTCATGTTCCAACAACTTGGTTGAATGGCAAACACACTATTTTTGGTAAAGTTGTTAATGATGAAAGCCAAAAAGTTGTAAATGCTATTGCGCAGGGTGATAAAATTATAAAAGTTACTATCGTGCGACAAGGTGAAAAAGCAAAGAAATTTACTGCAAATCAAGAGAATTTTGACAAGCTTTCAAAAGAAGCTGGTGCAAAAGCGCAAGAAGCAAAAAAACTTGCAAATGCAAAAAAAATTGCAGAAGTTGAAAAGAATTTTAAAGGATTTGCTGTTGATTCCAACGGAATTTATTGGAAGACAACAAAAGAAGGAAATGGTGCAAAAATTGGTGGAAGAAAAAACGTTGCTTGCGAATACAAAGGATATTTGGTTGACGGACGCGTTTTTGACCAATCGGCAGGCAGAGGACCTTTAGAATTTGTAACAGCAGGCGGACAGATGATTCCCGGATTTGACATAATGGTTCAAGATATGAAATTGGGAGAAAAAAGAACTGTTGTAATTCCATCAGATTTGGCTTATGGAGATCAAGGATATCCCGGTGTTATTCCTGGTGGTGCATATATCGCTTTTGATATTGAAGTTGTAAAAGCAAAATAGACAACGCTTCGTAAGTGAAGCATTGTTTGTTAGTATAAAATCCATTGCAGTGCGACATTTTCGCTTTGTGATGGATTTTTTTGTGCCAGGGATCGTTGCGGAAACACCGCAGGGCTTGCCCGAGGAGTTGTAGCAAGAGCCCGACCCGAACTTTGTGAGGGTGGCACCCTGCCCCATATAAATTTGACCTGTCTTTAGTTCTAAGGTATTTTTTAACTATGAGTTTTTTGCTTGTCATATTATTTTTATTTTTTGCAGGAAGTTCTCTTGGTTGGGTTCTTGAAGTTTTTTGGCGCCGTTTTTTTAGTGCAAACAATCCTGAACGCAAATGGATAAATCCCGGTTTTTTTATTGGGCCATATTTGCCATTGTATGGTTTTAGTTTAATCATTCTTTTTTCGCTTAGTTTTATTGATGTGAGTTTTGTTGAGAACAAGATTTTGCAAAAAATTGTACTATTTGTTTTTATGGCGATTTCAATTACTTTTCTTGAATACATTGGCGGTTTGATTTTTATTAAAGGAATGAATATAAAACTGTGGGATTATTCTGGAATGTGGGGAAATTTTCAGGGGCTTATTTGTCCGCTGTATACTTTTTTTTGGTATCTGTTGAGCGCCTTGTATTATTTTATTCTGCATCCGAGAATCTTAGACTGGCTTTATTGGTTCACCAATCATTTGGCTTTTTGCTTTTTTGTTGGATTTTTTTATGGTGTTTTTGCTGTGGATTTAGGATATTCGCTTAATTTGATGGCGAAGATTAGAAAATTTGCAACGCAGAGCGAATTCGTAGTAAAGCTTGAAAATCTTAAACACACTATAAGAAAAATCAATGATGAAAATAAAGAAAAAGTTCACTTTTGGCTCACTACAAAATCTAAAAATGTTGGATTAAAGGAAGCGATTGAGCGGATGAAAGAAAAAATTGAAAAAAATGATGTTTAAGATGAATTTTAAATTTTTTAGGTTTTAAGAAAAACTTTGCAATTAAATAATATATTCAGCAATAGATGAAAAAGAAAAAGGCACTTCATTTTGAAGTGCCTCGTTTTTTATTTTTGGGGTTTTACTTTTTAGACGAGTTATTTTCCAAAGTAGTTAAGTGCATTGCCAAAGCTTATGTCTTTTACTATTTTTGTGAGCATTTTTTCGTCATCAGGATATTCACCGTTTTCTACCCAAGTTCCAATGATGTTGCAGAGTATGCGGCGGAAATATTCGTGGCGCGAATAAGAGAGGAACGAGCGGGAATCGGTTAACATTCCGACAAATGCAGGTATCATTCCGAGATTGCCCAGAACTTTTATCTGCTGTTCCATTCCATCTTTGTGGTCACAGAACCACCAGCCTGAACCCATCTGAATTTTGCCTTTGATTCCTCCACCCTGGAAGCAACCCATAATTGTACCCATAGAATAGTAATCTTTTGGATTTAAAGTATAGAGAATTGTTTTTGGAGTTCCGCCTGCTGCTTCGATAAGAGAAAGAAGACCAGCAAGATTTTCTGCCATTGGCTTGTCGTGTGAACCGTCGAATCCTGTGTCCGGACCTAATTTTTTGAACATTGCTTTATTGTTGTCGCGGATTGCATTCATGTGCCACTGCTGTACGATTCCTCTTTCTGCATAAGCGCGTCCGAGTGCTACTAAAACTTTTGTTTTGTATGCTTCTGCTTCGCTTTCTGAAATAACTTCGCCTTTTAATGCACGTGCAACAACTGCATCGATGTTTGCATCTGTGTCTACTTTGCAAGGAGGATATTCAAGTGCATGGTCTGACGCTTTGCAACCAACTTCGACAAAGTAATCGAGGCGTTTTATGAGAGCAGCAATTACATCATCTGAAGTTTTAATATCGATTCCAGAAACTTCTGAAAGTTTTTTCATATAATCTTTATAAGTTGGAAGGTTGATATTTAATGCTTTGTCTGGGCGATATGAAGGGCGAACCTTTGTGTTGATTTTTCCGATAGGAGCGGTTCCTGCTGCGATTGCCTTGTGGTATTCAAGGTCATCGATTGGGTCGTCTGTTGTTCCTACTGCATAAACATGAAATTTCTCGAAAATTCCTTTTACAGAAAGTTCATCTGTCTGTAGCATTGCATTTGCTTTTTCCCAGATGCGAGGTGCTGATTCTACAGTGAGTGGTTCATAAATTCCAAAATAGCGCTGGAGTTCCATATGTGTCCAATGGTAAAGAGGATTTCCGATGAGATGCTCAATCGTTTCTGCCCATTTTAAGAATTTTTCATAATCTGGTTTATCGCCTGTGATGTAGTCCTCGGTAACTCCGTAAGTTCTCATCTGGCGCCATTTGTAGTGGTCTCCACCAAGCCAAATTTCTGTTAAATTTTTGAATTTTTTATTTTCTGCAATTTGAGCAGGAATAAGGTGGCAATGGTAGTCCCAAAGCGGTTCATCTTTGCAAGCGTCAAAAAGTTTTTGAGCAGTTTTTGTTTCTAGCAAAAAATTTTTGTCCATGAATTTTTTCATTTCGTAACTCCGTTAGTGTTATTTTTGGTTTTGAAAATACTCAAACCATAATTTATGGCATATATTTTATTACGAATTTTACTATTTGTGTATATAAAGTTTTGGCAGTAAATCTCAAATGAAAATTCAAAACTTATTTGTGCAAATAATAAATTATTTTTTCGTGATATAATTTTTTTATAACGAGATAAAAATGCAAGAAAATTTAATTGAAAAAAATCTGAGGGAAAACATAAGGGATGAAAATTGTATTTTCGTTTTTCCGACAGAAATTTCCGCTTCGATGTGGGCAGATAGGATAATTTTTACAAGCGACTGTTCCGCAGTGAGCATGGAAAGATTTCTCGCATGGGACAAATTTAAAGCGCAGGCGGTTCGTGGTGAAAATCAAGGCAAAGAGTCTATTCCTGCAACGATGCGTTCTATTTTTGCTTCGTTGGTAATTCAAGAAAATGCTAAAAATCCTTTTTTTAAAAATTTAATTCCACAAGAATTTGCAAAGACAGCTTCGAGTTTTACAAATTGGCTCGCATCGATTTTACCTTCTTTGGGATTGTGGAAAGAATTTTCTGAGAAAAATGGTGGTGCTAAAGATTTAGAAGATTTTGACCTTGAAGAACTTTATAAAAGATATAAAGCATTTTTGGATAAGTACAATCTTTTTGATCCTGCGTGGGAACGTCCGCCTTTTAAAAATAATGGCAAAAAATATGTGATTTTTTTTCCAGAGATAAATTCCGATTGGGAAGAATATCGCTCGATTTTGGAGAATTCAACGGAATTCATAAAAATAGTTAGAGTTTCTGATGAAGAAAAAATTTTGGGCGGAGTAAAAGTTTTTAATAATTCACGGGTTGAAATAAAAAATTTGGCGAGCGAGATTTCTATCCTAAATAGAAAAAAAGGAGTTCCCTGGTCGCAGATTGCTGTTAGCGTTCCAGATTTAGAACTTTTTGGGCCTTATATTGACCGCGAATTTGAACTGATGGAAATTCCTCATGTTATGAGATTTTCAAGAGCATTGGACGCAACTGGAGCTGGCTGCCTTTTTAGACAAATAAAAGAATGTGCGGAAAGTCAAAACGCTTATGAATCTATAAAAAATTTTCTTTTGAACAATGAGCTTCCGTGGAAAACTGGCGATTTGGGTGAAAAATTGGTTCAATACGGAAGAGAAAATCACTGTATATGCAGTTTTAAATATGAAGGGAAAAATATTGATATATGGAAAGAATCTTTTAAAGAAAATCGTCCAGAAGAAATTGTTGAAAGTTTTTACAATAAATTAAAAAAATCGCTGGAGCTTTTTAAAAGCGCAAAGACTTTTGCTCAAGTTCGCGAAAATTATTTTTCGTTTAGAACTCAATTTTTTGATATGAACCTTTGCAGTCAAAAAACAAACAACATATTGAGCCGCTGCATAAGCGAATTGGGGGCAATAATCGATTTAGAAGGAAAATACGAAGAATGTATTGTTCCTTGTCCTTTTGATTTTTTTGTCGATTTTTTGTCGGATGTAAAATATCTTGAACAGGCAGAAGAAGGTGGTGTTCAGATTTATCCTTATAAAACTGCGGCCTGTGCACCTTTTTCGTGCCATTTTGTCGTAGATTCAAGCCAGAATTCCTTAAATGTTGCGTATAAAGAACTTTCATTTTTAAATGATGAAAAAAGAACTCGTCTTTTAAAAAGAGATGAAACAAATGTTTCAGATAAATATATTTGGCTTTATCTTATGAACAGCGTTGGCGAGCAAGTTCAATTTTCCTGTTCAAAGCGAACTTTAGACGGTTATTCGCAGGCGGTAAGTTATTTAAGAGAAGTTGATTTAGATAAAATTGATGATGAAGAAAAACTTTTTCCAGAAAATCCTTATAACGCAGAGAAAAAATGGTTTTGTGGCGAAAAAATAGAATTTCCTAAAGTGATTACGCAAATTCAAAGTGAAAGTTTTTTTAATTGGCTCAAAATTCAAAAAACACAGGCGAGTCCTCAGGAAAAATCTATTCTTGCTCTAAGCGATATTACTTTTGGTAATGATAAAAATGGAAAACAAAAAAAACTTCATATTTCTGCGACGGGTTTGAAAAAATTTTATTCTTGTCCAAGAATTTATTTTTTTGAAAAAATCTTGAATCTTAAAAAGCAAGAAAATGCTGGAGAGTTGATTGACCAATATGCCAGCGGAAATTTATATCACAAAATACTCGAGTGTTTTTGTAAAAAGCTTTTAAAAGATAGAATTCAATTAAAAATTGAAGAGAATGCTCTTTCGCCAGAATTTGCTAAAATGCTGAAAATTTCAATTGACGAAGCGATAAATTCCTGCGAAAACGGCGAAAGTAGTTATTTAAAAAAACAGCTTTTGAACACGACAAAACAGACGATAAGCGATGTTATTTTTAAGTTTGTAACACATTTTTGTACAGTTTTTAACGGTTGTTTTGTTGAAAAAACAGAAGGCAGTTTTTATTTTTCTGAGGAAGGCAAGGATTATAGCTTTATGGGAAAAATCGACTGTCTTTTAAAAGATGCAGCAAACGAGCAGTATTATCTTGTAGATTTTAAAAATTCGAAATATGCAATTCCTGAAAATTTGTTTTACGAAATTCCTCAAAACGAAAATGATGAAAAAGAAATTGCGTTAGAAGAACAAGATTTACCGGATTTTCAAATGCCACTATATGTTTTCCTTTTGGAAAATCAGGAAAAACCAATAAAGGTCGAAAATGCTGCTTTTTTTGATATTTCAAATGCAGTCTGTGTTCCAGTTTTTGGAAAAGAAATTGCAGGTCGTGCAGGAAAAAATCGGGAAGAAATTTTTAACTACGATGATTTTAGAGCAACGATTGAAAAGACCAAACAAGCCTCTTTTAATTTTGTAAACCGAATAAAAGATGGCGATTTTAGATTGAATGATAAAATTCAGACTTTTACAAAGTGTTCAGCGTGCGATTACAGAACAATTTGCAGAAAAACATTTAATGTAGCAAAAGGCGAATAGATAGCAGGAAAAAAAATGAACGAAGAGAAAAAAAGGAGTCCTCTGCCAGAACAGCAGAGAGCTATAGAAAGCATAAAAAATACTGTGGTTGCCGCTGGCGCAGGCTCTGGGAAAACAACCGTTCTTTCGCAACGATTTCTAAATCTGGTCAAAAAATTTAATTATTCAGTGGACGAAATTTTGACTTTAACTTTTACAAAAAAAGCGACTGTTGAAATGTCCGAAAGGATTTACAAGGTTCTAAAAAACGAGGCTCCTGAACAAGCGGCTCTGTTTTATAAAGCAAATATAAAAACTTTGGATAGTTATTGTAACAGTGTCGCAAAACTCGGTTCCAGATTTTATGGAATTAGTCCGGATTTTACGCAAGACGAAAAAAAAGTTTTTGCTCAGGTAAGGGAAAAAGCGCTGCCGTTTATTTTGGAGCACAGGGAAAATCCTGCAATAAAGCATTTTGTAAAAATTCAGGATTATGAACAGATTGCAGAAGATTTATTTGTAGAACCAATTTTAAAAAAATCAAAAATTGCAGAGCCCATAGATTTTTATGGCGATTTGGAAAAGCAGTATAAAAAAATTGAAATTGAATGGGAAAAAACGGTTCAGTCGATACACGGGCTTCTTGAAGAAGCAGAAAGATTTGAAGATGAATTTGAAGGAAATCGGGAAACAAATTTTTTTCAAGCTTACCTTAAAATAAAAAATTCTACAGAAATTCCAGAAGCAATATTCATTTCTGCACAGCAGTTAAAAGATAAAAATTATCAAGATGAAATATCAGATAAAAATTTTACGCTGGAAAAATATGTTTTTAGTTTAACTCAATTTAAGTATCCAAAGGCAGGAAATACAAAGGGAGGAAAAGAATTTTCCTGTCTGGTTGACGAATTGCGAAAAAATCTTTCATATCTGATTTCGCTTTTTAACTACATTTACGGAATTCCTTTTGTAAACGAATTGATTCCTCTCCTGCAAGAATTTCAGCAGATTGTTATGGAAACAAAACGTTCTTTGAATTGCCTTACTTTTTCGGACATTTCCAATATGGCTCTCTGTATTTTGCGTGAACATCCTGAAATTAGACTTTTGGAAAAGAAAAAATACAAAGCGATAATGATTGATGAATTTCAGGATAACAACAAAGACCAGCGGGATATGCTTTTTCTCCTTGCAGAAAAAATTGAACGACAGGAAAAAGGCGTTCCTTCAATCGCAGAAATTTTGCCGGACAAGTTATTTTTTGTTGGCGATGAAAAACAGAGTATTTATAAATTTCGTGGAGCAGATGTAGAAGTATTCAACAATCTTACAAAGGATTTTCAAGACGGAAAACTCGAAATGGCGACAAATCATCGCTCGCACCCTGAGCTTATAGCCGCTTTTAACACGATTTTTGGTGGAGAAAAATATCCTCTGAACAATACAAAATGCAGCGAAAATTTACCCTCAGTTTTTTATAAAGAAACGCAAATCAATGTGGAGATTCCAAGTTATGAAGCGATTTATCACAATGTTTGCATTCCAGACTATAAAGATAAGACGATAAAAGAAAAGCGGATTCACCTTGCGTTTTTTGAGAAAGATGAAGAGCAGGAAGAAAATTCACTCTTTAAAGAAAGTGCAGAAGCGCAATGGGTTGCTTTAAAAATAAAAGAAAAAATTGAAAATGGAATAAATCCGTCTGATATAGTGATATTGATGAATACGTATTCGCATCAGGCAGTTTTTGAGCGTACATTTTTGGCTCACGGAATTCCGTATAATACTGAAAATATAAAGGGATTTTTTTCTGACGGTCCAGTTTGCGATATAACTTCGTATCTGCGTTTGTGTGCTTATCCAAAAGATAGACTCGCTTATGCACAGGTTTTGCGTTCACCTTTTGTAAACCTTTCTTTGCAGGAAAGTGAAGCGGTTTTATCACAAAATTTAGAACCCTTTGCAAACGAAAGTGAAAATCTTTTAGAAGAAGATTCGCTTTTAAGATTTAGACAAGCATCGATTTTTTTTGAACGAGTAAAAAATTTTTCCAAAGAAAATTCGCTTGCAAAAACAATTTCTCTGCTTTGGTATGAAGGCGGATATCGCTTTGAAACTATGTGGAATAAATCTGTAGAAAATTACGGAAAACTCTACGATTTGCTTTTTGAACTTTCCAGGCAAGCAGATGAAGCAAATTTGAATCTTGCAAGTTTTGTAGACAGTTTAGATTCATATAGCGAGGAAAATTCTTCGTTAGAAATAAATATTCCGCTTGAAAAATCAGATGGCGTTCACATAATGTCGATTCACAAGAGCAAGGGTCTTGAATTTAAAATCGTTTTTGTCTGCAACACTCAAAATTCAAAAGGATATTCAAAAAATGATATGCCAATTTATTTAAGCCGCGATTTTGGAATTACCGTAAATAGTCCCTTGTGCGAAACTTTTAGCGATTCTGCAAAAAATTTTTTCTTTGAATATGCAAAGGAAGAAAATTATGCAATGCAGAGTGCAGAAATGCGCCGTCTGACTTATGTTGCACTCACTCGTGCCATCGATGAAGTTTTTATAACAAACGGCAAATATTCAAAAAAAGGCTGGGATAAGAGTCATAAGTATTTGCCAGGGAACGAAGGAAAAATCTTGAGCATTTACGATTGTCTTTCGCCAATAGTCGATTTTTATCAAGAAGATGAAAACAAAGTTTTTTCTCCGTTTACAGAAATCGAGTATATTCCGCAATATCCACGAAGCGAGATTTTTATTGAAAGCGGAAGAAAAAATATTTCAAGCGAAAAAACTAAATTTGTAAAAGGACTCAGGAACAAAAATCCCTATGAAAATTCGCAGTTGTTAAAAAAAGAAATCGTAGAAAAGATTCATCTTTCTCCGAGCAAACTTTATAAAGAAGAATTTGAAGAAAATACAAGCGATATAAAAAATCTGCCCTATGCGCAAATAAACGAAATTGTCGAAAGTCAAAGGCACAAAAATTTTGGGTATAACGATTTTGGAACGATTGCGCACGCATATATGGAAAGCGCAATAAATAAAACAGAAGACAAAATTCCTTACAGCAATAAAGATATAACCCATCTTGACGGTAACCGCGAAGACTTGCTGATAATTGAAGAAGCCTGCATAAAAATGAAAGAAGAATTTAAAAATTCGCAAATTGGGAAAAAGGCGATAAATTCTGTTTGGCATAGAGCAGAAGAATCTTTTAGAAGCCGGATTGGAGATAAAATTGTAAACGGAACGATAGATTTAGTTTTTAAAGATGAAAATGGCGACTTTGTGATTGTTGATTATAAGACAAATCAGGATATAAAACCTGAACTTTACTATGTTCAACTCGCTTCTTATGCACAGGCTGTTTCCCAGATGTATGGTGTGCAACCCGAAAAAATTCGCTGTTTTTTATATTACTTACGATTTGCAAAAGAAATTGAAATTAGCGATGAATGCAGAAAAATCGATTTAAATGCAACTATAGAAAAATATTTATATGACAATAACGAAGAATAATTTTTTTACAAAGCGTGATAAGCATCTATAAACAAAAAACCGCCTCTTGAACTTATAGGAATCCCATATTCAAAAAGCGGTGATTTTATTTTTTTGTTTTAAATGTATTTTACAGAGTTACGCCATCTTTAAAAATTGCAATTTCTCGATAGTTATTTTTTTCGTTTTTAGCCATAAGTCTTCCAGAAACGACATCGCAAATCTGCTGCAAAAGAGAATCTCTAACTTCATCGCTTGGTTCGTCTAAGAGCCTTGCTGCATCAAAATCAATCCAGTTAGATTTTTTTTCTGCAAGCGGATGGTTTGTTGCAATTTTAATTGTAGGAACTGGAGAGCCAAGTGGAGTTCCTCGCCCTGTAGAGAAAAGAATTATGTTTGCACCAGCAGAAGCTAAATCCGTAGTCGAAACAATGTCGTTTCCGGGTCCTTCCAAAAGCGAAAGTCCCTTTTCTTTAATTCTTTCGCCGTATTTTAGAACGCCCATAACTGGAGCTTTTCCACCTTTTTGAACACAACCCAACGATTTATCTTCCAAAGTTGTAATTCCGCCTGCTTTGTTTCCAGGAGATGGATTTTCGTAGCAAACTTGATCGTGTTTTGTGTAATAGTCTTTAAAGTTGTTTATAAGGTCGACGGTTTTTTCAAAAACTTCTTTATTAACCGCTCTGTTCATCAACATTTGCTCTGCGCCAAACATTTCTGGAACTTCTGTCAACATTACTTTTCCACCCATTCCAGTTAAAGCGTCGCAAACTCGCCCTATAAGAGCATTTGCAGTTATTCCAGACATACCGTCAGAACCTCCACACTTCATACCCAAAACAACTTCAGAAAGCGGAGCAGGTTCTCGTTTAAAATCCTTAACATAGTCAACAAGTTCTGTTATGAGTTTTTTTCCTTCTTCAAGTTCGTCATCGCAAAGTTGAGAAGTCATAAATTTTACGCGGTTTTCATCATATTCGCCCAAAAATTCTTTGAAATATGGAATATTGTTTTCTTCACAACCGAGCGAAACAACTAAGACGCCTCCTGCATTAGGATGATGAACTAAATCGGCAAGAATTTTAGCAGTTGTTTCTTTGTCGCCACCCATCTGCGAACAACCATAAGGATGAGTCCAGGTAAATACGCCTTCAAGGCCGCCTTCAACATTTGGACCAGGTTCGCCACCAAGGAATTTGCCGTTTGCCCATGCTGTAAGAGTTTCAGAAATTTTATTGACGCAGCCAACAAGTGGAACAATCCAAATTTCGTTTCGGCTTCCAACGCGACCATCTGGGCGTTTATAAACATTTACGGTTGGAATATTTTTGCGTAAAGATTCAGTTTCTTTAAACCAATTTTCGTAAGCAGTTTTTGCCGCTTTTTCGTTGTATGAATATTCAAATTTTTCAGAAAGAAGAGTGTGAATATTGTGCGAGTGAACATGTGCACCCTCTTCAATATTCTGAGAAGCTGCACCGATCGGATAACCGTATTTTATTATAGGTTCATCTTTTTTTATATTGCGAAGAGCAAATTTATGACCAGGAACAATGTCCTCTTTGAGCGTTACAGTAAGTGCAGGAGCGTTTTCCATAGCTTCAAGAGAAACAGAAGTTCCCTTTGCTAAAGGCTGGAGTGCAACTGCAACAATGTCTGCTGGATTGATTCTTATAGCGATTTTGCTCATTTTGTACCTCTAAAAATAAAGATAAAATAATTTATCATTAAAAAGAGGCTTTGTACACAGAAAGGAAAGTCGAGTTTTTAGACAAAAGTGGAGATAGCCGGAGTCGAACCGGTGACCTTATGATTGCGAACCACACGCTCTACCAACTGAGCTATATCCCCAAGATGCTTAATTATATAAGAAAAATGCCTCTTCCCGCAAGTTTTGAATTTCCTATTTGATATTTTGTGATTGATTATCTATTCTTTAGAATTTTAGCCAGCCGAATTACAATCCAAACTTGAATAATCTGGGCGTTCGCCTGAGAGTTTTGACCGCTTTGCTTGCAAAACTGTCAGGCGGCGGGCTTTACGGGGCTACGGCATTCGCCTACGACCACGCCTGTGGCGTGTTTTCGCTGCGCTCACCCCTACAATCCCTTACGCTGTAAGCTCGCAGGCGGGATTCGGGGCTACAAGTAGACCCTAACGCGGCAGGGGTTGGCGTTTCAAGAAAACTTCCGTGTTTTCTTGAAACAGACAGTTTTCTTACGAAAACTGTCAATATCGTTTGTAGGTCGTACCTCCTGTACGACTGCCTGCTATATTTTTGGCTCTAAAAGACAAGAAAACTCCCATTTTTGCAAAGTTACTTGCAGCGCTTACACTTGCATACGCATTTTCTCCAATAGATTTAATACCAGATTTTATTCCAGTTGTTGGATATTTTGATGATATAATAATTTTGCCAATACTTATTGCATTGACCGTAAAGTTTATTCCGAGCGAAGTTTTGGAATGCAGCAGAAAACAATCACAAAAATTTTGGCAGGAAGGTAAACATAAAAAATGGTACTTTGCAATTCCTGTTTTGATAATCTGGATTTTATTGATATTGCTGGTTTTGAAATTCTTTTTTGTAAAAACAAAGAATAAATAACATAATCAAAATTGCAGAATCGTGCGTTGTGATTATCAACAAAAAATTTGAGAAGGATTATCTGATGTGTGAAGAATGTTATTCACAAAAAAATCGTATAACTCCGTTGCTAAATCCGCTGGAGTGTTTGCAAAATCATACTCAATACATTTGCGGAACTTGTGGGCGCTGCATCTGCATTGAACACGACGAAAAGCGAGGACTTCAACGCTGGAACTTCCCTTTTAAATCATTGGAAATCGCGAAACTCTATCTTAGGACGGCAGACTACACTACAAAAAAATCCTGCGGAATTTATGAAATCGAAACGGACAAAGGCCGACTTTCGTACAAAATTTTTAAGGATGACGAAGAGTTGCTTTCATTTCTCAAAAAAAATCGCGACAAAAAATGCGATGGAATGGAAAGCGTTTTTAAGGTTGGATGTTATAAAGAATATCCAAAAACGCAAGTCCGCAAATTGAGCGCGGAAGAAATCGAAAGATATATGACGGAACGGTGATTTTTGAGAGGCTATTACCATGTGGCTGTTATTTGCAATTTTATCCGCTGTGTTTGCGGCACTTACATCGATTTTGGCAAAGGTGGGAATAGATTCCGTCAATTCAAATCTTGCGACGGCCATTCGCACGGTTGTAGTTGTTTTGATGGCTTGGGGAATGGTGTTTTTAACTCATGCTCAAAGCGGTTTGGCAGAAATCGGGAAAAAAAGCTGGCTCTTTTTGATATTGTCCGGACTTGCGACAGGAGCGTCGTGGCTATGTTATTACAAAGCTTTGCAAATGGGTGAAGTTTCAAAAGTTGCTCCTGTCGATAAATTAAGCATTGTAATTACCTGGGTTTTAGCGCTCATATTTTTGCAGGAGCAATTTACCGCAAAATCTTTTATCGGCTGCGTTTTAATCGGAATTGGAACTTTTGTGATGGCTTTGTAGATATAATTTGGGCGTTCGGCGCAAAACTTTGTTTTGCTTCACGAGTTTTTCTTGCTCCGCTATCAAAACTCGTGACGGCGGGCTTTACGGGGCTACGGCTTTTGCCTACGACCACACCTGCGGTGTGTTTTCGCTGCGCTCACCCCTACAATCCCTAACGCTGCAAGGATTGTGCCTAAAGAAAAACATCCGTGTTTTTCTTTAAGCGACAGTTTTTATAAAACTGTCAACATTGTTTGTAGGTGTACATCCGTGTACACAGCCGTCGACCGCAGGAGCGTAGCGACGAGGACGATGCAGCGATAGCGGAACCACGCAAAGCCTGTTTTTGCGCAATGTAATGGAGCAAAAGTCGCCCCAAAAAAACTCATTTTACTTTGCTTTTATAGCCTTTATATCTGCTGTCTATCAATAGAATTTATTTTATCTATATGCTAAAAATTGTGTTTATATATCGCTTTGTGTTTTAGTTTGCCAGGCGAACTTTATAATTTTTTGCGAGGGATAAAATGACTTTGCTAATCTCTTTTTTGATTATTCTTGCGATTATTTCCACAAAACTTAGTTCAAAATTTGGGCTTCCGCTCCTGATTGGGTTTATTCTGATTGGTGTCGTCGTGGGAAGCGATGTACTCAATCTTTTTTATTTTGACAATGCGGATTTAACAAAACGAGTTGCTGATATTCTTTTGATTTTTATTATTTTTGACGGCGGATTTAGAATTACAAAAAAAGCGTTCACCAGCGTTGCAGGTCCGTCTTTAACGCTCGCGACTTTTGGTGTTGCGCTGACGGCAGGAATTTTAGGATTAGCGATTCACTTTATCTTTAATTTTGACCTTGTTTATTCGCTTGTAATTTCTTCTATTATTTCTTCGACCGACGCCGCCGCTGTTTTTATGATTACAAAGGCGAATCCCATAAAAAAGAATTTGGCGACAACTCTCAATATTGAGTCCGCAGCTAACGACCCTATGGCAATTATTCTGACTATAACATTTATTCAGATTGCGACTGGATCTTTTAGTTCACCTTTTTTGGCAATCATAAAACTTTTGTGGCAGTTTGCTGGCGGAGTTCTTGTGGGATACGTCTGCTTCAGAGTGTCGCATTTTATGTTCGATAGGCTCAATTCTGATTCTCGCGGAGATTACAGCGTGCTTTTAATAGGATGCATTTTGCTAACTTATGGACTTTCTGATTTATTAGGGGCGAACGGAATAATTTCTGTGTTTTTTATGGGCTACTGGCTTGGAAATTCGCAGTTCCCGGCGAAAAGATATGTTACAAGTTTTTTAGAAAGCATTTCTACGATTTTTAATATGGCGCTGTTCATAATGCTTGGACTTTTGGCGTTTCCTCATCGTTTTGTGAATATATGGAAAGACGCTTTAATAATTGTCGCGGTTATGATGTTCGTTGCTCGCCCTTTTGCAGTCCTTATTTCCACAATCCCTTTTAAATACTCACTCAAAGAAAAAACATTTTTGATGTGGGGCGGTATAAAAGGTGCAGTTCCTATTGTACTGGCAACTTATCCAATGGCAGCAGGAATAGACAGCAATGGTTTTATTTTTGATACAATTTTCTTTGCGGTATTTTTGTCTTGTCTTATTCAGGGAATGACGCTTGCTCCGCTTTCAAAATTGTTTAAGTTTACAGAAAAGCGCAAGGTTGATTCGCCACACACAGTTGAACTTCACTCGTTAAAGTCGAGCGAAATTGATATGTTTGAAGTTACAGTCGATGAAAAATCTGCAAATATCGATAAAAAAATCTCTGAACTCAATTTTGATAAGGATGTTTTAATAAGTTCTATTGTTCGCGATGGGCAAATTATTTTTCCAAAAGGAGATACTAAACTCAAAGAAAACGACATTCTTTATATATTAACTCATTCATCAAAAATTAAGGAAGTAAAAAAGAGTATAAATGTGACAAAGCCAGCGATTGCTTCAGAGGGGTGATATAAATTGATTGCGTTGTTAAGGGGCGTAACTCCAACTGGAAGAAATAGTATTCAAAAGATGTCTTACTGTGCAGAAATTCTTGAAAATTCGGGCTTAAGCTCGGTCAAAACTTACATTCAAAGCGGAAATATTATTTTTTCAACGGAGAAAGACGAAGCACAAGTACAAAAACTCATACACGACATTATTTTAGAAAAAATAGGGGCTAATCTATCTGTTATAATAAAGAAAAAAGGGCAGTTGGAAAATGCCATAAACGAATGTCCATTCGAAAAATTTCTTGATGCTTCGAGGATTCATCTTGTTTTTACGAATGATAAAATTGATTTGCTAAAACTCAATGCTATTTTGCAAATCGACTTTGGTGCTGAACTTTTTGCAGCGGGAAATCACTGTCTTTATATGTATCTTCCGCGCGAAGCCTCAAAAAAAGTTTTGAACAACACCTATCTTGAGCGAAAACTAGGAGCCGTTTTGACAATGCGAAAAATTAATGTTGTAAAACGTCTTGTAGAAATGGATGAGTAAATGGGTGATTAGGATAAATAAACTTATCTGGGCGTTCGCTGAGATTTTTGCCGCTTTGCTTGCAAAACTCTCAGACGGCGGGCTTTTCGGGGTTCCGCTAACGCTGCATTGGCTTAAGCCAATGGCTACGCCACCCCTACAATCCCTAACGCAGGCGAGGAGTTTTTAATATGGCATCAACTAAAGAATACTTACAATTTATATTAGAGCAGTTATCCGACCTTAAAGGAATAACATACCGTGCAATGATGGGTGGGTACATTATCTATTATCGTGGAAAAATTGTTGGCGGTATTTACGATAACCGATTTCTTGTAAAACCGATAAAATCTGCAATGGATTATATGCAGAACAGCGCGTATGAAAAGCCATACGACGGTGCAAAACAAATGCTTCTTGTAGATAATATAGATGATAAAAACTATTTAACAGGTTTGTTTAATGCGATGTATGACGAATTGCCTGGACTTAAAAAGAAATAATTTATAACACGTCTTACTTTTAGTGTATTTTGGTAAAATAAAAACATCCGTGTTTTTCTTTAAGCGACAGTTTTCTTACGAAAACTGTCAATATCGGTTGTGGGTGTACATCCGTGAGCGGCAAGGATTGGAGTGGCGGCAAAGCCGTTGGCGTAAGCCAATGCAGCGTTAGCGGAACCACGCAAAGCCTGTTTTTGCGGAATGCAATGGAACAAAAGCCGCCCAAATTATCCTATATTAACCGTTTCTCCTTGATTTTATAGTTCCTTTGCTATCTGAACTCCAAGTCCAGAAGACTTTCCTGCAACAGGAACAACCTGACTTGTTAAATCGAAATATTTTTTGTAGGAAAATACTTTCAATTATTAAAATAAACTTCCTTATTTGGATTCTAATATAGAAAAAAATTAGACTTTGCTCGCGAAAGCTTAAAAGATTGAATTAAATATATTCTAAATTTGACAGTTAAAAAAAACTGTCTCAAAATTACTAAATAATAAAATTATAAAAACAAAACGTTGGTTTTTGTAAAAAGGAGGTAATTTTATGAAAAAATCTTTGCTAATTCTTCTAGCGGGAGCTCTTGTAACTGTGGGGTTTGTTTCTTGCAATAAATCTACTGCAAAAAAATCTGCTGTACAGGAAATAATTGCTCAGGCAGAGAATATGAGCTTTGACGAATTGTGTAAAAAGGCAATTGAAGAGTCAAAATCTGCAACTCTTAAGGGTATTGGTAATTCGAGCCGTGGAAAAACTGCTGGTGCAGCTTTTATAAAGTATCTTCAGTCTGTAGATTCTTCTTATGGCGGAAAAATTGAATGGTCTCAGCCAAAAAATAACTCAATATTTACAACTCTTAATGTTGACTATAAAAGTGCAAAACCTGAATATTTTATGACACTCATTCAGGACGGTAATCAGATTCAGAGCAAAATGATGGATACTGGCGTTCTTCGTACATTTATTCCAAAAGAATGGGCAGAAGCAAATAAATTGGCAAAAAAAGACTATCCAGAACTTCTTCCTTTGCAGACTTTGAATAAAGTTTTTATGTACAACAATGTTAACGGTGCTAAATTTTCAAACTGCTGGGATTTTGTTGCACCTGGAAAACACGGTCTTTTTATGGGTGTAAACTCTGAACTTGTAGGAAAAAACTTCCTTTATATGCTTACCGCAGATAAGTATTCAACTTGGCTCAAAAACGCTTTTGATAAACTTCCTGCTGACAAAAAGAGTCTCTATACTGAAACTATTAACGAATGCGAAAAACTTGCAAAGAATTTTGGCCTTGAAAGCAAAAATGCAAAATACGGACTTGCTTTTGTAAAACTTTGGGTTGAAAACTATAACGAAGAAACAGATGATGGTCCAATCTGCAATAGTGTTGTAAAAAAATCTGCTGCAGATGAATTTGCTTTAATCGTTTATTCAAAACTTCGCTCAGTTGCAGAAACTGCTGATGCATCTGTAAAAAATATTTCTGTTGCTGCTTATGAAAATGGTTATGCAGGAATTGGCGGATACGGATATTGTCACTACTTGGAAGTACTGGATTCTTCTCCTTATCCTTGGACTGCATGTGCATTTATCTCTTTCATGGTTACAAAATTGGACGGTTTTGCTGCATGGGGAAAAGACATGGGTGGATATTCTGCTAATCCTGTTCTTGCTGTTCAAAACGAAGCAAAATTCAATCATAGCAAAGCTGGCGGAACAGAATTCACTGCAAAAAATGACAGAGGATATGATTGGTGGACTGCTGAAAATGGTGGCGAACTCGTACTTGAAGATCCAAAATACTGCGCTATGGTTTCTGTAGACTTGGGCGACTGGATTGATATAGTTCGTTCTAATCGCAAGTAAATTGCAGGGCATATAAAAACATCGCGGGTCAAATACGGCTCGTGGTGTTTTTATTTGGAGGTTTCTAAGATGGCCGATACAAATTTAAAAGTTCAACTTAAGTTAAATAAGGTAAAAACCTTTTTTAATAAACCACAGAACGTTATTCTTCTACTTTGTGGAATAGTTTTGTCTATAACTACGATTGCCCCAATTCTGTATCTTTTGCAGGACACAATCGCAGTTCATGCAGGAACTGTTGATTCTTTAAAAACTGGTTTAAAAGAAGGGCAAATAACTTTATATAACTGGAAAGATCTTATTGCAGGAAATCTTGCAAAGGCAAACCTTTGGAAACCTATGCTCAATACGATTCTCCTTTCGGTTTTTACCTGTTTTATAGCAATCGTTTATGGAGGATTTTTTGCTTATTTGATTACTCGCACTAATATGAAATTAAAAAAATACCTTAGTGCGATTTTTATTTTTCCTTATATTATGCCACAGTGGACTTTAGCGATGGTTTGGAGAAACGCTTTTAACAGCAACGCTGTAACTGGTGGCTCTGACGGACTTTTAGCGAGTCTTTTTAATTTACACATGCCTGGCTGGTGGTGTCAGGGGCTTTTTCCGTCTGCATTGGTATTGGGACTTCACTATGCAGCGTTTGCCTATATTTTGATAGGCGGAATTTTCAGGAATATGGATGCAAACCTTGAGGAAGCGGCAACCATTTTGAACACACCAAAATGGAAAACCATGTTAAATGTAACTATTCCTCTTGTAAAACCTGCTGTGCTCTCTACAATTCTTTTGGTTTTTGGAAGTGCAATGGGAAGTTATCCTGTTCCTCATTATTTAAATTTGGAAACACTTTCGACAAAATATGTTGGACTCAGTTCTGCAAGAGCAGGACAGGCGAGCGTTATCGCTGTAATGATGATGATTTTTGGAATTGCAATTCTTTTGTTAAATCAAAGGAGCACCTCTGGTCGTCAAAGTTTTACAACAGTAACAGGAAAATCCGGTCAAATAACTAAGTCGAACCTTGGAAGTTTTGGCAAGTATTTTATCGCTTTGATATTTGTGGTTTTAACTTTGTTTACAAGCATTTATCCAATTATTTCGTTTGCTATAGAAACATTTTTACCAAACCCAGGCGATTATAGTTTCTTAAAGACTGGAGATATGAGCATGCTGACAACAAAGTGGTGGACAACTTCCGACACTTTGGGCGAATATGGTCTTTTTGGTCAACTTGGAATGTTATACAACGTGCAGATAAAAAAATCATTTTTTGGTCAGCTTTTTGTAGCGGTTTGCTGTTCTTTATGTGCAGGAACTATCGGAACTTTTGTAGGTTATGCAGTCAGCAAAAATAGAAGAAGCAAAGGAGCTTCTTATGTAAATTCCGTTGCTTTTCTTCCTTATTTAATGCCTTCGCTTTCTGTTGGTGTTGCATATTTGATTTTTGGAAAAGCGCTTTCTATTGGCGGAACATTTTTAATATTGATTTTGGTTGGAACCGTAAAATACATTCCTTTTGCCAGCAGAAGTTCGCTCAATTCGATGCTGCAACTTTCTGGCGAAATTGAAGAATCCGCTATAATCCATAATATTCCGTGGTTTAAGCGAATGTTCGGCATTATAATTCCAATACAAAAAAATTCGATTCTTTCTGGATTTTTGTTGCCTTTTATGACCTGTTTAAGAGAGTTAACGCTCTTTATGTTGCTGTGCGACCAGTTCAAAATTATGACAACGGCAATGGATTATTTTGACGAAATGGGATTGTACGCTTTTTCAAGCGGAATGAACTTAATTTTGATTATTACTATTTTATTTTTTAACGCGCTCGTAAACAAACTTACTGGTGCAAGCATAGATAAGGGCGTAGGAGGTAACTAATGCCACAGATAAAACTTACAAATGTTACAAAACGTTGGGGAAAATTTTTTGGTGTTGATAATTTAAGCATGGTTATAGAAGATAACGCTTTTGTTACTCTTTTAGGACCTTCTGGCTGTGGAAAAACAACTACTTTAAGAATGATTGCGGGGCTGGAAACTCCAACCAGCGGTAAAATCGAAATAGGCGACACTGTTGTTTTTGACAGCGAAAAAGGGATAAATATTCCAGCCAACGACAGAAGAGTTGGTTTCTTGTTCCAGAATTATGCGCTTTGGCCAAATATGACGGTTTATAAAAATATTGCTTTTGGTCTTGGAAACATAAAACAGGAATTACCAATCTATGATTTTGAAGCAAAGGTGAGCGAGCAGATTGTCGAAATCTTAAAAAGTTCTGTTGAAGTTGTTGAATTGATAAACAACTGTCGAGATAAAGACGGGAAAATTGATGAAGACAAGATTCTTTTAAAACTGATAGATACTTTTACAATTTCGATGTTCACTGCAAAAAAAATATTCAAAATGAATTTGCATGAAGAAGAATTTCCTTCAAAAAAAGCGGAAGAATTGTGCAAAGAATACGAAGCAAAGATTGAAAAAATTACTTCATCTTATCTTGAAAAAGGACTTTCACTGAATGATGATTTTGCTCTAATTCAAAATGGAGCGAAGATAAAAAAATTGCGAAAACTCACGCAGGAAGAAATAGATCTTGCAGTTCGCCGTGTAAGTCGTGTTGTAAAAATTGGAATGTTTATGGATCGCTATCCTTCGGAATTGAGTGGAGGACAGCAGCAGAGAGTTGCGATTGCTAGAACGCTTGCCCCAGAGCCAAAAGTTTTGTTTATGGATGAACCACTTTCCAATCTCGATGCAAAACTCAGACTCGAAATGCGATATGAACTTCAGCGTTTGCATATAGAAACTGGAAGCACCTTTGTTTATGTAACGCATGACCAAATGGAAGCGATGACGCTTGCAACAAAAATCTGTCTTATGAACAATGGTGTTTTGCAACAGTACGATGCTCCATTGGATGTTTATAACAGACCAAAAAATCTCTTCGTAGCAGATTTTGTCGGAAATCCTTCTATTAACTTTATAGAAGCAAAAGGTCAACAAGAAGGCGATGAAATTAAGTTAAAGGTTTTTGGTGAAAAGGATTTGGTATTTAAACCTTCAAAATCATTTAATCTTGAAAAATGGTATGAAGAACGCGAAAAGAATTCTTTGCTTGCACAAAAAGAATTAGAAGAAGCTTCTAAACAAAAAGGTTATGTTGAAAAAGCGAATAAAGATGAAGTTTTTAAATATCACATAGCAAAAGTAGTTGATGAAGAATCGGTTTATGCCACAAAAGAAGTGCCTTTAGATAAGGGAGATTTTATCCTTGCGGTTCGTCCTGAATTTATAAAATTAGAAAAAAATGCTAAATTCGAGGGCGAAATAAGTGGAGCAATGCCTACCGGTATGGAATCTACGATAAAAATCAGCACAGGAAATTTTCTTTTAACTGGAGTTGTATTTGGCGGAACAACATTTACTATTGGAAGCCATCAAAATTTTGATTTTGTAGGTGAAGGAATAATGCTTTTTGACAGGAAGAGTGGGAAGTTGATTACGCTAGGCAGCGTTGAATAGATTTTTTATGTCACCGAAGAATGATTTGTTTTTTTCGGTGACATTTTTTGTTTAAAACTATATAACAGAGAGAATGGCTTCAATTAAAGGTTTTGCACAAATAGATTTAATAAAAGGAAACATTTTTAAATCTATAATTCTTTTTACTCTTCCTCTCTTGGTTTCCTATATTTTTCAGCAACTTTATAATGCTGCGGATACTGTAATAATAGGTCGCCTTCTTGATGAAAATTCTTTAGTTGCTATTGGTGCGTGTGCCGCTCTTTATGAACTTTTGACTGGATTTGGAATAGGCTTTGGGAACGGATTGAGCATCGTTGCAGCAAGGGCTTATGGAGCAGGCAATTATGAATCTTTAAAAAAAATAACTGCTGCATCACTTTTTATAACCTTTGGGATAACAATTCTTATAATGGTTATCTGTCAGATATGGTTAAAGCCAATGATGATTTTATTAAAAACGCCTGCCGAACATTTGGAAGAAGCATATTCATATATTTCTGTAATAACGTTTTTTTGTGGTGTGCTTTTTGCTTACAATCTTTTTGCAGGAATGCTTCGAGCGATTGGAAACTCTGTTGTCCCTCTTATATTTTTGATTTTTTCTTCAATATTAAACGTTATTTTAGACATAATTTTTATAAAGCAGACTGGAGGAATAAAAGGTGCTGCCATTGCTACTGTTTTGAGCCAATTTGTATCTGCTTTGCTTTGTTTGATTTATATTTTTTTTAAAGCAAAAATATTGGTTCCGTCGGCAAGACATTTTTTGCCAGATAAAAAATTGTACAAAGATTTAATTGGGCAGGGGCTTTCTATGGCGCTGATGGGCTCAATAGTACACACAGGAACAGTAATTCTTCAGACCGCGATAAATTCTTTAGATGCAATGATAATTGCAGGTCATCTTTGTGCTCGAAAAGTTTTTAGTTTAACAAATATTCCAGTAGTAACTTTGGGATTTTCTGTTTCTACTTTTGTTTCTCAAAATTTTGGTGCAAATCAAATTGAACGCATAAAAAAAGGTGTAAAAATTGCAATTTTTATAACAGGAATATGGACTTTAATTTTAATCTTACCTGCACGTTTTGTCGTGGTTCCTCTAATAGAATTTATGACAGGCTCCCAAAATCAAACGATAATCGATTATGCTTCAAAATATATATTTTTTACGATTCCTTTTTACTTGGTTCTTGGAGGACTTTTAATAACAAGAAATGCGTTGCAAGGGTTGGGGAAAAAATTGCTTCCGCTGATTTCTAGCCTTATAGAATTTTTGGGGAAGGTATTTTTTACATATTTGATAATTCCAAGAATTGGAAGTTGGGGCGTTATTTTGTGCGAACCGCTTATTTGGTGTGCAATGCTTTCTCAACTTCTGTTTGTATTTATTAGATTACCGATTTTTAGGAGAAAAACTGTATGAATCATTTTGTAGTTTTACAGCAGATGGTAGTAATTTTGATACTCGTTATGGGAGGATTTGTCTGCCAGCGAATAGGAAAAGTTAATGAAACAAATAAAAAATTCCTTTCGTTTTTGGTTGTAAATATCTTTAATCCTGCACTTTTAATTTCCAGCGTAATAACAAATCATGAAGAAAGAGATTACACGAGTGTTTTTGTTTCTTTTGCAATGGCAATAGCGATGTTTGCAATATTCATCATCATTGGAGCGTTTGCATCGCGCACTCAAAAAGAAAAGTCAGACAGAGTTACATTAAATTTGATGTTCATATTTTCAAATTTGGGCTTTATTGGGCTTCCTGTAATAAAAAATGTCTTAGGCGACAAATATGTTATCTACAATGCAATATACAATCTTGTCTACAACATAGTTTTTTACACTTACGGAATTTCTTTAACGAGCACAAAAAAGGGTTTTAAACTTGCAAATTTAAAAGGCATTTTTTCTATTGGAACTGTAGGTGCAGTTGTTGCGATAACGCTTTTCTTTTTAAATATAAGAATGCCACTGATTGTAGAAGAATCTGTTCAATATTTTGGTGCAAGTTGCGTTCCTTTAGCGCTTTTTATGATAGGCATAACTTTAGGCGAAGAAAAAAGTCTCTTTGGAATATTAAAATTGAAGCGAAACTGGATTTTTGTATTCGTAAAAATGTTCATTATTCCTGTTGTGTGTGCAATCGGCATAAAATATTTGCCTATAAAGGAAGAATTAAAATTCTTAGGACTTTTGATGTTTGCAATGCCTGTAGGAAGTCTCCCTCTATTGCTTTTGGCAGAAAAAGGCTGGGACTGCACTTTTGCATCAAATGTGACAATAATGACAACAATAGTTTCTGTATTGTCGATTCCGTTTGTTGTTTTTGTCTATCAATTTTTATAAATCTTGCAGAAAAAATTGTATATAAAATTCATTGCTTGTGTGGCAAAAATTTAATGGTATACTTTTTTATAAACTTTTATTTTGGAGGGAAGATATGAAAAATTTAAAAGATGGATTTAATTCTGCGACAAAAGAATTTGGTGCTTTTAAAAAATTTATTTCCAGAGGAAATGTCGTTGATATGGCCGTTGGTGTTATAATCGGCGGTGCGTTTGGAAAAATAGTAAGCAGCCTTGTGAATGACATTGTTATGCCATTTTTAGGATTGATTTTGGGAAAAATTAATTTTGCTAATTTGACTCTAAAAATAGGCGAAGTCGAAATAAAATACGGAAATTTTATTCAGACGGTTATTGATTTTATAATCGTTGCAATCTGTATTTTTATCGTGATTAGACTTTTTGAACGGTTTAAGAAGAAAGAAACAGAAACCGTTGAGCCACCAGCAGCACCTGTAAAATCTGATGAAACGCTTTTGCTTGAAGAAATAAGAGATATTTTAAAAAATAAATAAGATTTTTTGAGAAAATATCTATATAAATTTTAGATTGAGTGTTTATGTGCGACAAAGATTGTTGTTCAAGAAAAACGTCCGTGTTTTCTTGAACGGACAGTTTTTTGCAAAACTGTCGATTATGGTTATAGGTCGCACTTCCGTGTGCGACAAAGATTGGAAGGGCTGGCGTAGCCAGTTCGTAAGGGACTACGATTAGTAGTCCCGTCGAATGAGCCGCGGTTAGACGGCGAACCCTGAAAAGCTTGTTTTTTGCGACAGCAAAAAGTCGCCAAAATATAAAAATTAATTTTAAGGATATTTTATGTTAAATATAGGAACAAAAGCTCCAGATTTTTCTTTGCCAGACCAAAATGGCGTTATTCATTCACTTGCTGAATATGCTGGAAAGCGTCTTGTTTTGTATTTTTATCCGAAGGACAATACTTCGGGATGTACAAAACAGGCGTGCTCTTTTGCAGAACTTTATCCTAATTTTAAAGAAAAAGGTGTTGAGATTTTAGGAGTGAGCAAGGATAGCGTTCAAAGTCATAAAAAGTTTGAAGAAAAATATGAACTTCCGTTTACGCTTCTTTCTGATACAGAATTGACTGTTATAAAAGCCTATGATGTCTGGAAAGAAAAAAAACTTTATGGCAAAACCTATATGGGCGTTGTGCGAACGACTTATCTTATAGATGAAAATGGAATGATAATTCGTGCAGAAGAAAAAGTGGACGCAGGTAAAAATGCAAACGACACTTTAAAACTTCTGTAAAACAGATTGTTACAATTTTTTATATTTGAATGAAGTTTTTTTGCGAAATTTAGAGAAAATTGTAAAATTTAATAAAAAGAATTTGACAGAATTCTAGTTGAACCACATAATCTAATATATTAGTATACCACTTTTAAAAATTCTAAGTGGATATGGAGGAAATAAAAGTATGAAAAAAACACTCATTGCTGTTTCTTGTGCAATTCTCGCAGTTGCAGTTGGAATGACAGGCTGTTCAAAAAAGGCACCTGAAAAAATGGTTCTTCGCTATGCAGAAAATCAACCACAAGATTACCCTACAACAAAGGCTGCTTATAAATTTGCAGAACTTGTTGAACAAAAAACAAACGGTCGCATTCACATCGACGTTTATTATGGTGCTCAGCTTGGCGATGAAAAATCTGTAATCGAACAGCTTCAGTTTGGAGCAATCGATTTTACTCGTGTATCGCTTTCGCCACTTGCAGAATTTGATAAATCCCTCAATATTCTTCAGCTTCCATACCTTTACAAAGACGCAGCTCAAATGTGGAGAGTTCTTGAAGGCGACCTTGGAGAAAAATTCCTTACAAACGTAAGTTCTTCTAACTTGATTGGTCTTTCTTGGTTTGACGCTGGTGCTCGCAACTTCTACAACTCTAAACGCCCAGTTACAAAACTTGAAGATTTGAAAGGATTGAAGATTCGCGTTCAGGAATCTCAGTTGATGATGGGAATGGTAAACGCTGTTGGTGCAAATGCAACTCCTATGGCTTATGGCGAAGTTTACTCTTCTCTTCAGACTGGAGTAATTGACGGTGCAGAAAATAACTGGCCTTCTTACGAATCAACTTCTCACTACGAAGTTGCAAAATACTACGTGCTTGACGAACATACACGTGTTCCAGAAATGCAGATGATTTCTAAAGCTACTTGGGAAAAACTTTCTCCAGCAGATCAGAAAATCGTAAAAGAATGTGCTCTTGAGTCTGCAAAAGTTGAACGTGAACTTTGGGCTGCAAAAGAAAAAGCATCTGAAGAAAAAGTTAGAGCAGGTGGTTCTACTATAACTCAATTGGAGCCTGGTGAAAAAGAAAAATTCCAGAAGGCAATGGCTCCTCTTTATGCACAGTATGGTGCTGGATATGAGGATATAATCAAAGCTATTCAGAGTAAGTAATTAAAATTCACTTAAAAATTTGGTCGGCTTTTTAGCGGACAGCTATATTTGCCGACCTATTTTTTTATCCAACAACTGATATTTTAATATATTAGGTAATCTAGATGTCGGAAATATTCCGATTATAAGGGATGTATATGAATATAAAGGACGAAATCTTTAAACCAGAGATGAAACTTTGGGAAAAGATTGTTTCAGTAATCACCTTTGTATTTGATTCAATTTATAGAGTTCTTGTTGAATTTGCTAAATTGGTTTTATTGGTGATTGTCGTTGTCGTTAGTGCACAAGTTTTTGCGCGATTTTTCCATCGCTCTATTATGTGGTCTGAAGAAGTTGCACTTTTATTGATGGTTTGGACAGCGTTTATTTCGATGGCGATTGGAGTTGAAAAAGGCTTACACATTGCTATTACGATTTTTTATGGGCTTTTTCCAAAAAAAATTCAGAATGTTATCTACAAGTTGATTCTTGTTGCGATGATTTTCTTTGCATATATCTTAATAAAATACGGAATAAACCTTATTTCTGTTTCTATGGGAAATAAATTGCCTGCAACGCAGTGGCCTAACGGAATTAAATTTATAATGATGCCTGTTGGCGGTATTTTTATCTTCTATTTTGCAGTTTTAGACCTTTTTGGTTTGAATCGATTCCGTCATACATTGATTGAAGATGGAAAAAATGATGATGGTGAAAAAACTGACCAGCAGATTATTGATGAAATGCGTGCTGCTAAGGCAGAAATGCGCGCTGAACAGAAGGAGGGCAAATAATGTTTAATCCTACCGTTGCCATGTGGCTTTTGCTAGGAAGTTTTGTGGTATTTATTTTGCTTAGAATGCCTGTAATCTTCGCTATAGCAGTTTCTTCTTGTATTACTCTTTTTTATGTAAACATTCCTCTTATGTCTTTTATTCAGCAGATGGGAAAAGGTGTAGACAGTTTTAGCCTTATGGCGATTCCGTTCTTTATACTTGCAGGCGAAATAATGGGTGCCGGTGGTATTTCTGACAGATTGCTACAGGCTGCAAATGTTATTGTAGGTAGATTTAGAGGCGGACTTTCTTATGTAAACGTTTTGGCGTCTATGTTCTTTGGACATCTTTCTGGTTCTGCTGTTGCAGACGTTTCTTCTTTGGGTTCAATCGAAATTCCTATGATGGAAAAAGGCGGATATGACAAAGACTTCTCTGTTGCGGTAACTGTTGCATCGTCTTGTCAGGGAGTTTTGATTCCTCCAAGCCACAATATGATAATCTATTCTGTTGCAGCAGGGGGAGTTTCTGTTGGTGCCTTGTTTATGGCAGGTCTTGTACCTGGTGTTATGCTTGGTATTTTGATGCTTATTCTTTGTGCAGTAATCAGCATAATTCGCCATTATCCAAAGGGAGAAGCAATAAGCTTTAAAGAGGCGTGCAAGATAATAGTAAGTGCAGTGCTTGCTTTGTTTACCGCTGTAATTATTTTGGTTGGCGTTACGGCTGGTCTTTTTACAGCAACTGAATCTGCGGCGATTGCTTGTATTTATGCATTTATAATTTCTGTATTTGTTTATAAAGAGTTAAAACTTTCGCTCATGCCAAAACTTTTGATGAATACGATAAAAACTTTGGCGATGGTTTTTTCTTTGATTGCTGCGGCAAATGCTTTTGGTTGGCTTTTGGCTTTCTTAAAAGTTCCTACTTTGATTACAGAAGGATTGCTTGCAATTACAACTAACAAAATTGTTCTTTTGCTTTTGATTAACCTTATGCTCTTAGTGCTTGGTTGTATCATGGATATGGCTCCGCTGATTTTGATTGTAACTCCAATTCTTATTCCTGTAATATCAACTTTGGGAATGAGCAAAGTTCAGTTTGGCGTAATGCTTATATTCAACCTTGCAGTAGGACTTTGTACTCCTCCAGTTGGTTCTGCATTGTTTGTAGGTTGTGGCGTTGGAAGGATAAATATTGAGAGAACTGTAAAAGCGATGTTGCCGTTCTATGGAATTATGGTTGCAGGACTTTTGCTCGTAACTTTTGTTCCTGAAATTTCTCTTTTCTTGCCAAGAATATTAGGATTCCAGGTATAAGTTTTACGAAAAACGTCCTTGTTTTTCTTGAACGACAGTTTTTTATAAAACTGTCGATAGAACTTGTAGGTCGCACCTCGTGTGCGACAATGCGGCAAGGATTGGAGGGGCGGCGAAGCCGTCGACCGCAGGAGCTTAGCGACGAGGACGATGAGCGCTTAGCGAACCCCGCAAAGCCTGTTTTTGCGGAATGTAATGGAGCAAAAGCCGCCCAAAATTAAAACGGATATATAATCTTGCCAATGTTGTAAACCTCAGTAGCAACTTTTGGCAAGGTTATATTTTATCAATTTAGCTGATATACTAGTATACAAGTAGTTTTTGGTAACAAGCATTTTATCGGAGGTAAAAGATGGAAATGACTTTAAGATGGTACGGAACAAAATTTGATTCTGTAACTTTGGAGCAGATAAAACAGATTCCTGGCGTTAAAGGGGTCATAACAACTTTGTATGACCTTCCTGCTGGAGAGGAATGGCCTTTGGAAAGGGTTAAAGAAATAAAGGCGACTGTTGAAAAAGCTGGACTTAAAATTGCAGGAATTGAAAGCGTAAACATTCACGACGCTATAAAAATTGGAACTCCAGAACGCGACAAGTACATAGACAATTACATAAAGTCTTTGGAAGCTTTGGGTAAAGAAGATATTCACATGGTTTGTTACAACTTTATGCCAGTTTTTGACTGGACAAGAACAGACCTTGCAAAGATGCGCCCAGATGGTTCTACAGTTCTCGCTTATGACCAGAAAGTTGTTGATACTATTGACCCTCAGACTTTTTTTGACCAGACAACTGGCAGTTCAAATGGTTTTGTTATGCCTGGTTGGGAACCAGAAAGACTTGCAAAAGTAAAGGATTTGTTTGAAGCGTATAAAGATGTTGATGCGGAAAAACTTTTTGAAAATCTTGTTTACTTTTTGAAAGCTATTGGACCTGTTTGCGAAAAATACAATATGAAGATGGCAATTCATCCGGATGATCCTGCATGGCCTGTTTTTGGACTTCCAAGAATAATAACTGGCAAAGAAGCTATTTTAAAAATGCTAAAAGCTGTTGATAAAGAATACAACGGTATAACTTTGTGTATGGGAAGTCTTGGAACAAATCCAAAGAATGATATTCCAGATATTATTCGCTCATGCAAGGGACGCATTCATTTTGCGCATGTTAGAAACCTTCATCATTTTGCACCAGGAGTTTTTGAAGAAGCAGCACATCTTTCTTCTGATGGAAGCTTTGACATGTACGAAGCTGTAAAAGCGTTGTACGATATAGGATTTTCTGGACCAATGCGACCAGACCATGGACGTACAATTTGGGGAGAAAAATGTATGCCTGGCTACGGACTTTATGACCGTGCTTTAGGTGCAACATATATTGAAGGTCTTTGGGAAGCAATAGATAAAAGCTCGAAAAGAGGCTAAAACTAAGATTTTTGATGATGATTATTTGCATTTATAAAAGTGAATAGAAGGTTTTTATGAAAAAATTAGAAGTTTCGGTATACGAAATTTTAAGAAATCAAATAATAAACCTAGAGTATAAGCCTGGGCAGGAATTGAACGTTAACGCCTTAGTTGAAAAATTAGGCGTTAGTCGTTCGCCTGTGCGAGACGCACTTTTGAGACTTTCTTTAGACAATCTTGTTGATATTTTTCCACAAAAAGGAACTAGGGTTTCTTTATTGGATGTAAAAATAATTCAGCAGGAAAGGTTTATGAGAATAAATCTTGAGCTTGGGGTTCTAAAACAGTTCATGAAAAGTTTGGACGAAACCAAGCAAAAAGTCTGCGGAACAAAACTTCAGGCTATACTTTTGCAGCAGCATGCAAGCCTTATGGATTCTAACAGAAAAGATTTTCTTCAATACGATGATGAAATGCATCACTTTTTTTACGAACAATCTGGAAACGAGTGGATTTGGAACGTAATCTGCAATCACACTGGAAATGACCACAGAATTCGTATGTTAAGTTATAATGCGCATCATATTGCAGACAATGTAGAAGAAGAACACAAGGCTCTTGTAAATGCAGTAATGGCAGGTGATTTTGAAAAAGCGTTGGAGATAGACGAAGCTCATTTGCAAAAACTCACGGAAGTTTTTGAACCGCTTATGAAAAATTTTCCTGAATACTTTTGCGAATAGTTTAAAATCACTCAAAAAATTTCTCAAAGCAAATTTCTATAAAATAAGGAAGGCAGATATGAAACTTACATTGGCAGAATTAAAAGATAAGTCAAAATGGCCAAATTATAAATTTTTTGAATTTGACCACGATAAAGTTCTCTCAAATACTAAAGAGCGCCCAGAATGGATTCATTTTGGAGCAGGAAATATTTTTAGAATTTTCCCAGCGGCACTTTGCCAGAAACTCTTAAATAATGGCGACATGGACACTGGAATTGTTGTTGCAGACAGTTACGATTTTGAAATTGTGGACTTGCTTTTTAAACCTCATGACAATTTAACTTTGGGTGTTACTTTAAAAAGCGACGGAACAATTCAGAAAGAAATAATAGGTTCTGTAGTTGAAGCGGTAAAGGTAAGTCCAGAAGAAAAATCCGATTGGGAAATTCTTGAAAAAGCTTTTACAAACAAGAGCTTAAAAATGATTTCTTTTACGATTACAGAAAAAGGCTATGCTCTCTATGATGCAAAAGGAAATCTCTTAAAACAGTATGAAGAAGATTTTAAAAATGGACCAAAAAAGGCAACTATGCTTCTGTGCTATATAACAAGGCTTTTGCTTTCCCGCTTTAATGCTGGAAAAATTCCTTTGGCAGTAGTTTCAATGGATAACTGTTCCCATAACGGAGAAAAGTTGGGGCAGGCGATTTTTGAAATTGCTGAAAACTGGAAGAAAAATGGCTTTGTAGGGCAGGATTTTGTTGATTATGTAAAAGACGAATCAAAGGTAAGTTTCCCTTGGAGTATGATAGACAAAATAACTCCACGTCCAGATTCCAATGTTGCTCAAATGCTCGAGAAAGACGGTTTTGAAGAAACCAAATTGATTGTTACAAAGAAAAATACTTACTGCGCAACCTTTGTAAATGCAGAAGAGCCACAATATCTTGTAATTGAAGATAAATTCCCTAACGGTCGTCCACCTCTTGAAAAAGCAGGAGTTTATTTTACAGACAGAGAAACTGTGAACAAGGTAGAAAAAATGAAAGTCTGCACTTGTTTAAATCCTTTGCATACTGCACTCGCTTTGAGCGGCTGCCTTTTGGGCTTTAAACTTATTTGCGATGAGATGAAAGACAAAGATTTAAATAAGATGACGAATACTTTGGCTTATAAAGAAGGTTTGCCAGTTGTAGTTGATCCAAAAATTTTAAATCCAAAAGATTTTATCGAAGAAGTAATCAACAAGCGTTTGCCAAATCCGTTTATGCCAGACACTCCACAGCGAATTGCAACTGATACGAGCCAAAAACTTTCGATAAGGTTTGGAGAAACTGTAAAAGCGTACAAAGCAACAGGCAAAAATCTTAAAGATTTAAAAGTTATTCCGCTGGTTTATGCAATGTGGCTAAGATATCTTATGGCAATGGACGATGACTTGAATCCAATGGAACTCTCGCCAGATCCACTGTTAGAAACTGCAAAGCCTTTTGTTGCAAAAGTAAAGATTGGAAGTAAGAAGGGCGATTTTGAAAACGACATAAAACCTCTTCTTGCAAACGAAAAAATCTTTGGTTTTGACCTTACAAAAAGTGAACTTTACGATGCCGTTTTGACAAATTTTGAAAAAATGCTCGCAGGTAAAGGTGCGGTTAGAAAAGCAATTTGCGAAGCTATCGCATAATTAAAAACTCAGGGCGTTCGCCGTACAGTCTGAAAAACTTCGTTCTCAGACTGTACGGCGGCAGGCTTTGCAGGGCTACGCCTTTCGGCTCCGAACAAACGCCATACAAAAATCTTCATCAAAAAAATAATTTTTTTTGCAATGCATATTTCGTTTTGTTTTAGACCACACTACGTGGCGTTTGTTTTCGCTACGCTCACCCTTCCAATCCTTAACGCAAAATTGTCGCATACGAGGAGCGAGCTAGAATTAATGTCGACTGTTTTGCAAAAACTGTGTGTGTTTATACACAAAATTTTAGTCTTTTCTATACCAGTAACTGTTTTGACCTTTAACATTAAAGTATGTTGCATTTGTTATGGGATTAGTTACATCAAAAAGTTGACCATTCATTCCGCTTTCCCAATCATGAAGATTGTCTGTTTTATACCAATTGTTTGTGTTTGCAAAAGCAAATCTTTTTAAAGAAGTACAACCTTCAAATACAGTTTTTTCAATTAAATTGATGGAAGCGGGTATTGTTACACTTTCTAGTGCAGAGCAACCATAAAAAGCAAGATTCTGAATAACAGTAACAGAATTTGGAATAGCTACTTCTTTGAGAGAAGTACAATCCTTGAATGCACCTTCGCCTATTTCAGTAACAGAAGAAAGTATATTTGCACTTGTTATACCGCCTGCTGCGCATAAAAGTAAATCTTGTTCTTTTGTATAAATTATATTCTCTCGACTTGAGAATTTGATATTTTCTTCTTCAACTGTAAGAGTTTTTAACGAAGAACATCCGGAGAATGCTGTATGGTCTAGATAATTAACAGAGGCAGGGATATTTATACTTTTTAACGATTTGCATCCATTGAACGCACCTTCGTCAATTTTGTTAATATCACTGGATAAGATTATTTCTTCAAGAGAAGAACACTCGGAAAAAGCATATCCGTTTATTATTTTTAAATTGGAAGGCAAAATTATTTTTTTAAGTGAGTTACAATTTGAAAATGCTCTTTCGTCAATAGTAGTGAGCGAACTAGGAAGTGCAATTTCTGTAAGCGAATTGCAAGATTCAAAAGAATCGGCAGGAAGAGTTGCTAAATTGGTTGTAGCACTCATGTTTAAAGAAATCTTTGCATTTGAGTTTGCTTTTAATTCATTTTTTATTGAATTAATGTTTTCGTTTGTTATTGTTCCAGTAATTGTAATCTTATGAGGTCCTTCGCCTTGTAGATTTTTAATTATATTTGCGATGTTCTCTGAAGTTGCAGGAATAACTGGATTGGAATGGTCTTCTGTGGTTGTCTTGCAGCCAGCAATAATAATTGCAGTGGTTAAAACCAATGCGATGCGTTTTATTTTGTTTGAGTTTTTCATATAGAAATTATAACACAGGGGTATTCTTTTGTCTGATTTGTTTTGCGTAAGCGATGTGAAAGGCGGCAAAGCCGGACAACTATGCAGTGTAACGAAATAGTTGTCTGGAGCGAAAGCGGAACCTGAAACGTAGCGACCCCCACCGCAAAAAAAATGCACAGTCATAAAAAGTATATGTTTTGTTTGTACATATATTTTTCTGACTGCGCTATTTGGGGGATACGCCCTACTTTGAAATAAGAGAATTCATCGCTTTTATAAAGTCTGTAGGATTTGAAAGTTCTGCACCGCTTACCAAAAGCGACTGATCCAGAAGAACTTCCGAAACATTAGCAATATAGGCTTCGTCTGTTGTGTCTGAGAGCGTTTTTACGATTGCATGGTCTGCGTTTACTTCGAGGATTGGTTTTACCTCTGGCGCTCTTTGACCCATTGCCCGCATCATTCGCTCCATTTGGATTCCCGGGTCATTTTCGTCTACAACTATGCATGCAGGACTGTCGCTAAGTCGTTTTGAAAGAACGACATCTTTTACGCGTTCGCCAAGTGCTTTTTTGATTTTTTCCTGGATTGGCTTAAATTCTTCTTCTTTCTTTTTTGCATCTTCTTTGTCGATTCCGAGTTCTTCGTCCGAACCTGCACGGTTTACGCCTTTAAGTTCATAATCTTTGTACTTCATTAGGCTTGGAATTACTATGTCGTCTATATCGTCCGACATTATAAGGACTTCAAAACCTTTTTTCTTGTATGCTTCGAGGAGTGGGCTAGCGCGAAGATTTTTTTCGTTGTTGCCTGTTATGTAATAGATTGCCTTTTGGTCGCTCTTCATTCGACCGACATAATCTTTAAAACTTGTCCATTTGCCGTCGCCTGTGCCACTTTCGTCGGTAGATTTAAATCGCACGATTTCTGAAATTTCTTCGCGGTTTGCATAATCTGAATATAGACCTTCTTTTAAAGGACGATTGAAGTTTTCTACAAATTTATTCCATTTTTCGATTGCGGCTTTTTCTTTGTCGGTTGGATTTTCGGCTTTGCGAGCTTGGTCGGCTTCTTCTCCCATTTTTCTAAATTCACTTAGAAGTTTTTTTACAGAAGCGGTTTTTATGTTGTCTAAGATTCTGTTTTGCTGGAGGATTTCGCGGCTTACGTTTAAAGGCAAATCTTCGGAATCGATTATTCCTCGAACAAAACGCAAATACGAAGGCAATAATTCTTTATCATCATCTGTTATGAATACTCGTTTTACATAGAGTTTTACACCACTTTGGTAATCTGCCTGATACATATCAAACGGGGCTTGCGACGGGACATAGAAAAGCGTTGTGTATTCTTGAGTGCCTTCTGCGTGTGTGTGAACACAGTGCAGTGGGTCTGATGAATCGTGGCTTATTGTCTTATAAAAATTGTTGTAATCTTCTTCTTTGAGTTGAGATTTTGGTTTTTTCCAAAGTGCAGAGGCGCTGTTTACTTGCTCAACTTTGTTCTCGCTACCTGAGATGTTTCCTTTGTCGTCATATTTATTTTGTGTGTAGTGCAGGTAGATTGGAAACGCGATGTGGTCAGAATAGCGTTTTATGAGCTCTTCAATTCTCCATCTGGAAGCATAATCTTTGCTTTCGTCATTTAAAAGGATTTCGATTGCAGAGCCGTGAGTTTCTTCTTTGTCAAATCCATATTTTTTTGCGGCTTCGCTATCGCTTGCAATTTCTTCTATTGAGTAACTGTTTGTGCCGTCGGAAGACCATTTGTAGATTTTTGAAGTGCCTGCCTTGCGCGTGTAAACATTTATCTGTTTTGCAGCCATAAATGCTGAATAAAATCCTACACCAAATTGACCGATTAAATTGTTTTCGCCAGCATTTTTGTCGTTTGCGATTTTTTCGATAAATGCTTTTGTGCCTGAGCGGGCGATTGTTCCCAAGTTGCTGTTCAAATCTTCTTCGGTCATTCCAATTCCAGTATCTTGAACTGTAAGGATTTTTGCGTTTTCGTTAAATGAAATGTCGATTCGTGGTTCTGTTTTTACATTTTTGTATGAATCGTCGGAAACCATAAGATAGTTTAACTTGTCCAATGCGTCCGAAGCGTTGGATACGATTTCTCTAAGAAAAATATCCTTGTTTGAATACATCGAGTGAATAATCAATTTAAGAAGCTGGTTTACTTCTGTTTGAAACTGATACTGTGCCATTTATTTGTATCTCCAAAAACTTGTTTTGCAGTTTGCAACGCAAACTTTTTATAATCTATCCTTATAAATTAGTAAAAAAAAGTTTTATCGTACAGTAAAAATTAAAGCCGAATAAGATGACTGATTTTATTTTTTGTGTTCGAAAAAATTCTATTATGATAAAATGCGAGTATGAATGTTTTGATTATTCAGCCACCGCTTATGCAATTGAATACCGTTTATCCAAGTGGAGCATATCTTTTTGACTTTTTTAAAAAGCAGAGGTGCGATTGCCGTTGGCTAGATTTGAATATAGAACTTTTTTATTCGATTTTTTCTAGGGAAGGTTTAAAAAAAATATTTGAACTATCTTCTAAAAATGCTTTAAAACTTGCTGAACAAGCAGAGAAAAACGGAGATATTACGACTTGTCTTAATCTTAGACGCTATGTTTCGCAAGCAGAACTTTGGTGTAATTGGATTGAAAAAATATGTTTGATATTGTGTGGCAAAGGTTTTGAAAGTGCACATTCTTTTGTGTTTGGTGCGCACGTTCCTCGTGGTAGCAGAATGGAAAATTTTTTAGAAAATTTAGACCACGATTTAACAACCGACGACGCGAGGAGTCTTGCAAGTTATGCACTTGCAGATTTAGCGGATTTTATAACGCTTGCTTTTGACAAAAATTTTAGTCTTGTGAGATATGCAGAAAGCCTTACGATAAGCGAGTCGACTTTTGCTCAAGTAGAACAAGGAATTGATTCTCCTATTTTAAAAGAATTCTACGAGCCACTTTTAAAAAAAATTGTTGCGAGAGAAATAGAAAATTTTATAAAAAAACAACGCAAAAATTGTTTTGACTGCAATCATAATGTGAACGAAAAAATTTTGGTCTGCATAAGCATTCCTTTTCCTGGAGTTTTTGCAGCAGCGCTTTCTACTGGGCGTTTTATCAAAGAAAATTATCCAAAACAAACATACATAAGTTTTGGCGGTGGTTTTATAAACACAGAGTTGAGAGAAACCTTTGAAAGTTCACTCTATAAATATTGCGATTTAATTTGCTATGACAGGGGTTATGCTTCTTACAAAAAAGTTTTAATGGAGTTAAATGATTGCGATGAAAACAATCTATTGTTTGAGCAGGTTTACAATGTCAGAAAATTTTCTTTTTTAAAGAGAAAAGATGAGGTTAGCACGATTGCGGTCGTAGACCCTATAAACCCAACTGATGAAGAAATCGAATTTGAAAAACTGATGACCAAAACAGTAATCCCAGATTTTTGTGATATTGATTTTTCGCGCTATCCCCGTTTAATAGACGATACAAATTCAATGCACAGATTGTGGTCGGACGGAGCGTGGATAAAAGCATATATGGCACACGGCTGTTATTGGCATAAATGTGCTTTTTGCGATGTTACGCTTGACTATGTAAAAAGTTTTTGCATGACCGACATAAAATCGCTTTACGAAGGGCTTTTGGAACAGTGCAATAAAAAAGGAATATATGGAATTCATTTTGTGGACGAAGCGATGCCACCAAGCATGATGATAGAATTTGCAAGGCTCAATATAGAACACGGAACTCCTTTAACCTGGTGGGGTAACATTCGTTTTGAAAAAAACTTTACTCGTGATGTTGCAGATTATCTTGCTTATGGCGGTTTGATTGGAGTTAGCGCAGGGTTGGAAAGTGCGACAGGAAACGGCTTAACAACTATCCATAAGGGAACAGATTTGCAAACTATTGTAGAAGCTTGTTGTGCTTTTAAAGAAGCGGGAGTTTTAGTTCACGCTTATATGATTTATGGTTATTGGTTTGAAACTCCGCAGGATTTGATAAATTCTATGGAAACCTTGCGTCAATTTTACGTAAACGGACTTTTGGACAGCAGTTATTGGCACAAATTTGTGCTTACTCGGCATTCTAGGGTTTATGACGAATGGAAAAAAGGTGAGCATCCAGAGTTAAAGGTGATTGAGAAAAAATCGATTCCAATTTTTGCAAAAAATGCACTTCATTTTGAAGGCGAAAAAAAATCACAAAAATACGGTGCAGGGTTGAATTATTCTTTAAACGAATGGATGCATTTTGCGCAGATTGAAAAAACAGTTTCGCATTGGTTTGATTTTTCTGTTCCAAAGCCTACAGTCGCAAAGGATTTTATTAAAAAGTTGATAAGCAAGTACGAAGAAAAAAGAGATTTTATTTTTAGAAAGGAACTTCCTCTAGACAGAAAAAAAATAATTTGGTTAGGTGGTCAAAAGTGCGAAATAAAAAGCAAAGGTGAAAAAAAAGTTGAGTGGTTTTTCATGGGAGAAAAATTTATATTAAATGCAGATGCGGATGAAATAGAGTTTAGAGGAAAAGGTTTGTGCGTTTTACCATAAATTAGGAATATTTGCATGAAATGAAATTCCCACTTCTGAATTTGAAAAAGTATATGTTTCCTTATCAAAAAGTTTTGAATCTTCGTTAAAGCCGTTTTTGAATGCAAGGAAAACTTTTAGAGAAACTGGGGTGGCAGATATGGTTACCTCTGTGCCGTAGTTGTAATAAAAATATCGTTTTTTTCCAGAATTATTTAACATTATAGGCGAAAAAGAAAAATAATAGGAGTTGATAAGAAATCTGGTTATTCGCGCATTATATTCAAGTCCTACAGAAAAGGAGTGAAATTGAAAACTTTCTCGCTCATCAGTTGAATATGACTTATAGTATGAATAATTTAAAAATGAATATCCCAAAAAAGGGTAAAAAAATCCTTTGTATCCTATAATAGACGGCATAAGAAAGTGCACGTCTACTTCTATGCAACGCAGGCTTTCGTTTATCGTTATGTTTTCTTCATTTATATTGGGATTGTCTGTCCATAATATGTTTTCTTGTTCGCTAAAACCCATATTCATCTGTGCTTTTAAGAAAGGAAGTTTATTGTAATACGCTGAATATAAAATTCCAGAGAAAAAAAGCGCTTCGTTTGTTTGTGAACTTGAGCCACCTTCTTTTGCCATCATATTATTTAAATTTTGAAACCCCATTGTTGTTTCAAAAATCCAGTCTATTCCTTCAATTGGAGCAACATGAGCCACTGCTTGAGAAAATGAAATATATGAAAAAAGACAGGAGAAAACTGATACAAATATAAGTTTTCGAATAAAAGTTAAATGCCCCATGCCTTTTTATTACAGGCGAGCTAAACCCGCTTTTTTTGCTTCGTCCGAAACCGCTTTTGCTACAGTTTTTGCAACGCGTTCATCAAAAGCATCTGGAATTATTTTGTCTGGACAGAGTTCTTCCTGAGAAACCAAAGAAGCCAGCCCACGGCTTGCGGCAATCTTCATTTCCTCTGTAATTTTTGTTGCTCTGCAATCCAATGCACCTCTAAAAAGTCCAGGAAATGCCAAAATGTTGTTTATTTGATTTGGATAGTCGGAGCGACCTGTTCCAACTATAAACGCTCCTGCTTGTTTTGCTTTTTCGTAAGTTATCTCTGGTTCTGGATTTGCCATTGCAAAGATGATTGATTTTGTTGCCATTGATTTTACCATTTCTTGAGTTACAAGATTTGGTGCAGAAACCCCAACAAAAATATCTGTTCCGACCATTGCTTGTGCCATTGTAATGCGACGGTTGTCTGGATTTGTTATTTGCGTTAACTCTTGTGTTAAAAAATCGTATTTGTCGTAATCATCTTTTATGACGATTCCATTTATGTTAAATCCGTATATTTTTTTTATTCCCAGTTGGTGAAGCATTCTTATTATTGAAGAACCAGCTGCTCCAGTTCCAGAAACTATAACGGTACAATCTTCTGCTTTTTTTTGGGCAACTTTTAAAGCATTTATAACCGCAGCGGTTACAACTATTGCTGTTCCGTGCTGGTCATCGTGGAAAACCGGAATATCCAGTTCTTTTATTAGAGTGCGTTCAATTTCTACGCAGCGTGGTGCTGAAATATCTTCTAAGTTTATTCCGCCAAAAGTTGGAGCAATCTGTTTGCAAAATTCAATTATTTTTTTTGGGTCTTTTGTATCTATGCAAAGGGGAACTGCATCAAGACCTGCAAACTTTTTAAAAAGCACGCATTTGCCTTCCATAACGGGAAGCCCTGCCGCAGGACCTATATCGCCCAGACCCAAAACCGCCGTTCCATCGCTTACAACTGCAATAGTGTTTCCTTTCCAAGTGTATTTGTAAACATCGTCAGGATTCTTTGCAATTTGACGGCAGGGTTCTGCAACGCCTGGAGTATATGCGAGAGAAAGATCATCTCGTGTTTCCAGCGGTGATTTTAATTCCGTAGAAAGTTTACCTTTCCATTGCTCGTGTTTTTCGAGTGCTTTTTCGTAAATTGTTGCCATAGTAGAAAAAGTATAATCCAAAACAAGTAATTGATAAATAACCGCCGAGATTTATTGTTAGTTGCACCTCCTGTGCGACAGATGTCAGTTTGCGACAATGCGTTAGGGTCTACTTGTAGCCCCGCTACCCGCCTGCGAGCTTACAGCGTTAGGGCTTGAAAGGGTGAGCGTAGCGAAAACAAACGCCTTTAAATTTTATGCAACGCAAGGCGAAATATTTATTGAAAAAAATAAATTTTGCAATGCGATATTTTTTTGATGGCGTTTGGTCGAAGCCGAAAGGCGTAGCCCTGCAAAGCCCGACGGCACAAACTTTAGATTGTGCCGAACGCCCTTATAAGTTAGCAAGTGCTAATTATTTTTAAGTTCACCTAACTGAAAATGCTTTGATATATTAATTTTACTCGTGAGGGAGTAGCAGACTTTGAGTAAGTAGAAAGTCAACATGCTGGTTTTTCCTGGCTTTCTTTAATTTGCGAGACTCATGTGCAGATGGATTTTCTGTGCATGCGTTCGTTTTGAATTGACCTGTGCAGATTTTGCAGGTCATTTTTTTTGCTTTGTGCATTTTTGATTTTTAGGAGTTTTGCTTTATGGAACAAAATCTTTTTTCTGTATTCTTTACGATTTTTTTTGCGGAATTTGCAGCGGAATTTGGTGATAAAACTCAACTGATTTTGGTGGGAATGACATCTAAGTACAAAATGCGGCAGATTATTTTGGGATTTTTGCCAGCGGTTATTTTGTTGAATGCGATTGCGGTTTTTATTGGCGGTGCCTTGAATCAAATATTAAATTCTTATCTTTGGTCGGTAAAATTTGTAGCTGCGGTAGCCTTTATGTACTTTGCATTTTCGAGTTTTTTTAAGGAAGAATGCGAAGGCGGAGAAAAAGAATGCAAGATGAAATTCGCAACTTTTGCTATTTTTTGGACTTTTTTTGCTGCTGAATTGGGCGATAAAACTCAGCTGACCGCTTTAACTTTTGGGGCAAATTACGGTTTGAGCGGAATTTTCACGGTATTTTTGGCTTGCGTTGCAGGTTTTTTTGCGGCGGATTTTATAGGAATGATGATTGGATTGCTTTTAAAAAAGAGGGTGCCAGATTCAATTATGAAAATTCTTTCATTTGTGCTTTTTGCATTTTTTTCTTTCTATACTTTTTATCAAGCGCTTGTCCTTTTACAGCAAAACTTTTTTGCTAAGGGATTGGAAGTTGATATTCCAATTTTTGTAATTATGAGTTTAATTTTTGCCTGTTTTTGTTGTGTTTGGTGGCTTACGATGTATCTTAAAAAGAGAAAACTGTCTTGCAAAACTTCTTTTGGGCTGGTTGAATTCCAAAAAACTTGTTAAAATAAAGCAACTTGCGGATATAGTACATCGGTAGTACGTGGGCTTCCCAAGCCTGAGAGACGGGTCCGACTCCCGCTATCCGCTGTGTCTATAAAAAAGCACCATTGCGTAGATGGCAAAACAAAATGCTGTTTACAATGGTGCTTTTGTTTTATCGCGTGAGTTTCCTGTAGACAGTTTTGTGCGGAACTTCATCGTCAATTCCCAAAACATTTTTCTTCCATTCAACATATTCTGACCAGTTGCCTTCAAAAAAGTGAATGTTTGAATTGTTTTCAAAAGCGAGGATGTGCGTACAAATTCTGTCTAAAAAATAACGATCGTGGCTTATGACCATTACAACGCCTGCAAAAGAGTTAATCGCTTCTTCTAGTGAACGAGTTGTTGAAATGTCCAAGTCGTTGGTTGGTTCGTCGAGCAAAAGAACATTGCCTGCTTCTTTGAACATCATTCCCATATTCAGACGATTTTTTTCGCCACCAGAAAGAACGCTTATCTTTTTATTTTGTTCGGAAGAATTAAAATTAAACCAGGAACAGTAAGCGTGAGCGTTTATTTCTCTTATCGCTCCATTTACGGGGCGGCCTTTTTCGTCAACTGCACCCAGTTTTATCATATCGCTACCGCCGCTCAACATTTCGTAAACGGTTTTGTTTAAATCGAGTTTAGAGCGCATCTGGTCAACATAAACGAGTTTTACTGTGTCGCCAATTTTTAAACTTCCAGAATCTGGTAATTCTTTTCCGAGTTTGCCGTCTGGCATTTCAACTTCTTGACCCGCCGCTGTTGCAATCATTTTAAAGAGAGTTGTTTTTCCTGCTCCGTTTGGACCAACAATTCCAACGACTGCTCCAGCTGGAATATGAAAGTCAAGATTTTCGAATAGAAGCCTGTCGCCAAAAGATTTTGTAAGTTTTTCTGCATCTACAATAACATTTCCAAGTCGTGGACCTGCTGGAATAGAAATTTGGCTGTCTTTTAATTGAACACGTTTGGATTCTTCTGCAAGCAAAGTTTCATATTTTGTAATGTGTTCTTTGTGTTTTGCCTGTCTTCCTTTTGCACCAGCGTGAATCCATTCCAATTCTTCTTGCATTTCTCGTCTGCGTACACTTGCTTGTTTTTCTTCAAGGGCCAATCGCTTTTCTTTTGCTTCAAGCCACTGGGTATAATTTCCCTTAAACGGATAGCCTTCTCCCCTGTCCATTTCCAAAATCCAGCCAGCAACGTTGTCTAAAAAATAACGGTCGTGGGTAATTGCGATTATGGTTCCAGGATAGTCTTTTAGATGACGCTCAAGCCATGCGACAGTTTCCGCATCCAAGTGGTTTGTAGGTTCGTCTAGCAAAAGAATATCTGGTTTTTGAAGCAACAGGCGGCAAAGAGCAACACGGCGGCGCTCACCACCAGAAAGAACATCGACAATTTGTTCAGGCGGCGGGCATCGCAAAGCATCCATTGCGAGCTCAAGGTTTGCATCCAAATTCCATGCATCTGCGGCATCCAATTTTTCTTGAATTTCAGCCTGTCTTGCACACAACTTGTCAAAATCCGCATCAGGCTCGCCAAACGCTTCATTTACTTTGTCGAATTCTGCAAGAAGGTCGGTTATAGGTTTTACCCCCTCTTTAACAACTTCAAGAACAGTTTTCCCATTTTCGAGATAAGGCTCCTGTTCAAGATATCCAATGGAATACCCGGGTAAAAGATGAGTTTCCCCAGTGTAGTCTGTGTCGAGCCCTGCAAAAATTTTAAAAAGCGAAGATTTTCCGGCACCGTTTTCGCCGATAACGCCGATTTTTGCACCGTAATAATACGAGATAGAAATGTCCTTTAGGACAACCTTAGTTCCATAGGCGCGGCTTACGCGATCCATGGTGTAGATAATTTTTTTGTCGTCAAATGTCTTAGCCATGCAAAAAGTATAACAAAACCTAAAGGAAGTTTGTAGGGGTGTTTTTTTAAGTGCTTTTAATCTGGGCGCTTGCCGCAAGCGGCACCGGGCTATTCGTGGCTACGCTAACGCTTCGGTGCGATGCACTCGCTTCGCGACCACTACTATCCCTAGCGCTGTAAGCTCGCAGGCAGGCAACGGGGCTACAAGTAGACCCTATCGCAAACATCGTCGCACAGGATGTGCGACCTAAGTTTGTCTGCGCAAGGGATAGTAAGGGCGCCGTTAGGCGTTCGCCGCTTGCGGCGAATGGAGCGAAAGCGGAACCCTGAATAGCCCGGTTTTAAGTTTGCTTTTAGCAAACTTAAAATGCGCCCAACTTTTTTTATTTTACTGCTGCAAAACCCCGCGCAAGATCGGCAATTATGTCGTCTATATGCTCGGTGCCAATCGAAAGTCGGATTGTGCTTTGTGTAATCTGCTGGTCTTCCAATTCCGCTGGGCTTAACTGAGAATGTGTTGTCGAAGCAGGATGAATTACAAGCGATTTTACATCGGCAACATTTGCAAGCAAACTAAAAATCTGCAAGTTGTCGATAAATGCCCAAGCAGCTTCGCGCCCACCTTTTATTTCAAAAGTAAAAATCGAAGCTCCACCGTTTGGAAAATACTTTTTAAAAAGCGCATTGTCGGGATGTGTTGCAAGCGACGGATGATTTACCTTTTGCACCTTTGGATGCTTTGCTAAATATTCGACAACTTTTTTTGTGTTTTCTGCGTGCCGTTCAAGTCGGAGCGAAAGCGTTTCTGTTCCTTGAATCAATGCCCAAGCATTAAAAGGTGAAATTGCAGCCCCCTGGTCGCGGAGTAAAATTGCACGAATGTAGGTTACGAATGCTGCATTAGGAGCAGCATCCACAAAACTCACTCCGTGATAACTTTTGTTTGGTTGCGACAAAGTTGGAAATTTGGAATTTTTCCAGTTTGATTTTCCAGATTCAATTATGATTCCGCCTAGAGTTGTTCCGTGCCCGCCTATAAATTTTGTTGCAGAATGAACGACAACATCTGCTCCGTGTTCAAGCGGACGAATAAAATACGGAGTTCCAAAAGTATTGTCTACTATAACTGCAAGCTCATGTTTGTGCCCCAATTCAATTAACGCATCCAAATCTGGAATGTCGGAATTAGGATTTCCTAAGGTTTCTAAATACAAGATTTTTGAATTTGGTTTTATTGCCGATTCAACTTCTTTAAGATTGTGAACGTCGACAAAAGTTGTTTCAACGCCGAATTTGCTCAAAGTGTGCTTTAAAAGGTTGTACGTTCCACCGTAGATTGTCTTTTGCGAAATAACATGGTCGCCATTTTGTGCAAGTGCTTCAATCGCGTAGGTAATTGCCGCAGCCCCAGAAGCAACTGCCAAAGTCGCAGAGCCACCTTCCAGTGCAGCAATTCTTTTTTCTAAAACGTCTTGTGTGGAATTTGTGAGCCTACCGTAGATGTTACCCGCATCGCTAAGTCCAAATCTGTCTGCCGCATGTTGCGCATTACGAAAAACATACGAACTTGTTTGATAAATTGGAACAGCTCTTGAATCTGACGCAGGGTCTGGAGTTTCCTGCCCAATATGTAATTGTTTTGTTTCAAAATGTGTATTAGAAAAATCTGCCATAATTTACTCCTGTTTACTGTCTTGCATTAACGCAAAACAAATTCTATTTTTATAAAGGGGGAGCGACTCCCCCTAGCTACTGCCACGGCTTAAAACCGAATTTGCCGTGTCATTCGCTACCCCCTTGCCTAAGGGTTCCACCCTTAAAAACCCGGATGGTTAGTTAAAAGTAAAACTACTTCGCATGACTCCATTACGGAAATTTTCTCGAACTAATTTTTCAAAATAAAATTTCATATAAACCCTCCTAAAAAATTTGGTAATAAGCAACAAAATGTATCTTAAAAAAGATGTTTAATTTATAACCTACTATACCTACTAAATCAATAGGTAATAAAAGAAAAAATTGTTTTTTTAAGACTTTGTAAAAAATCTTCGCTGTTTTTTAATAAATAAAGGGGCAATTACAATTTAATTTTGATATATAAAAATCTTTTTGCAGGGATGGATAAAATGTAAAAATATATGCGAACAAAATAAAAAATATTCGTAAGTTAAGGATATAAAAAACGCCCATCACAAAAAAGCGATGAGCGTTTGAATTAAACTTTAATCAGTTTTATATACAATTTTACCAAGTTCTTTCGATTTCTGGTTCGCAGATGTTTATCTCTGTATCCATTGCAAAGAACTTTGCTTTTTCCATATTTGGAGTAAAGTTCACAGTGTCGCCAATTTTTGGATTTACTGTTGGTTGGCACTTTGCTACAACTTTTGAATTTTGAATTTGAACAAATACGTGGGTTTCTGCTCCGAGTGGTTCTTTGTTTGTAACTTTTACAGACATATTATTCACAGATGCTGGTGCATCCTGATATTCCAAATCTTCTGGGCGAACTCCAAACCAAACTTCTTTTCCAACGTATGCTTTTAAATGTTTCTGCTGAGTTTCTGTTGGAACAAGAGAGAATGTTCCTTCTTCTGCTACAACTTTGCCGTTCTTTTCTGCAATCTTTACTTTAAAGAAGTTCATTGGAGGAGTTCCGATAAAGCCTGCAACAAATTTGTTGATTGGATGATTGTAAAGGTATATAGGAGCGCCAATCTGCTGAATGCGTTTTTCCGACATTACAACGATTTTTGTGCCCATCGTCATCGCTTCAATCTGGTCGTGTGTAACGTAAATCATTGTAGCCTGCAAGCGATGATGTAAATCTGCAATTTCAGCACGCATCTGTACACGGAGTTTTGCATCGAGGTTAGAAAGAGGTTCGTCAAACAAGAATACTTTTGGTGAGCGCACTATTGCTCGTCCTACTGCAACGCGCTGTCTTTGTCCACCAGAAAGAGCCTTTGGCTTACGGTCAAGGTAGTTATCCAAATCGAGAATGCGAGATGCTTCGCGAACACGGCGTTCAATTTCTGCTTTATCTACTTTTCGAATCTTAAGTCCGTAGGCCATGTTGTCGTAAACTGTCATGTGTGGATAAAGAGCATAATCTTGGAATACCATTGCAATGTTGCGGTCTTTTGGCGGAATATCGTTCATCAACTCGCCATCGATGTAAAGTTCACCACCAGTGATGTCTTCCAAACCTGCAATCATGCGGAGTGTTGTCGATTTTCCACAACCAGATGGACCTACGAATACACAAAATTCGCGGTCTTCTATAGTTACATTTGATCTTTCTACGGCGAGAACGTTACCGTCGTAAATTTTTGTAATGCCTTTAAGTTCAATCTTAGCCATTTTATCCTCTTTGCGATTAATAAAGTAAAAATTACTCTTGCGTAGTCTAGCATTTTATAACAGGCAAAATCAATATTGAATAAAAGTGCATTTATTGGAAAATACTGATTTGTCATTGTGTGCTAACTGGCGAAAAGTCCATTCATTTTCCGTTTTAAAACTAAGGAAATTCGACATATAAAATCTTTGCAAAAAACGCTTGGAAGCCTTAAAAATGGCACAGGTTTTCGCTTGCTTAAAAAATTAAAGACCTGTGCCTTCGTCTATTGCCATCATTATGTTCATGCATTGGACTGCGGCTCCGCTTGCCCCTTTGCCGAGATTGTCAAAGCGGCTTGTAAGAACGAGCCTTTCGTCGTTTCCACAGATGAATATCTGCATGTTGTTCGTGCCTGCGAGTGTATTTGCTGCTATAAAATTCTCGCTTAAGATGTCTTGTCCCATAAAGTCCGCACATTTTACGAATTTGCTCGAATTATATTGTTCTTTAAAAATTGATGTGAGTTCTTCGCCTGTCAATTTTTTTTGCATCAGGCGAGTATGAATGCTGACTGTAACCGACATTCCGCTAAAATAATCGCAGATGTAAGGATTGAAAATCGGTTTATATTTTAATCCGCTTATGAGAGCCATTTCTGGAAGGTGCTTATGCTCCTGCGTTAAAGCGTATAAGCGCGGAGAATCCAATTCGATGTTTCGTTCTGGAGAGTTGTATTGTTCTATTGCTTTTTTTCCTGCTCCTGAATAGCCAGAAACTGCGTGGCAGACTAAAGGATAATCTGGTGAAATGATATTATTTTTAACAAGCGGATAAACAAGCGACGCAAAACCCGAAGCGTAACATCCTGGAACTGCAACTCTTTTTGATGAAGCGATTTTTTTTCGGTGTTCTGCTGAAAGTTCTGGAAATCCATAAGCCCAATCTGGATTTGTTCTGTGTGCAGTTGATGCGTCAATTATTTTTACATTGGGATTTGTACATAACTTTACCGCTTCTATAGAGGCAGAATCTGGCAGACACAAAAATGTATAATCCGAGGAATTTATCATTTTTGCACGCTCTGCTGGGACTTTGCGTTTTTCTTCGTCTATCAAAAGAATTTCTATGTCTGTGCGTTTTGCAAACCTTTCGTAGATTTTTAAACCTGTTGTGCCTTCTTTTCCGTCGATAAAAACTTTGTACATTTTTGTTTCCTTATATTTTTGTAGGTCGCACATCCTTGTGCTGTTTAAGAAAAACTTCCGTGTTTTTCTTAAACGACAGTTTTTGCAAAACTGTCTGCATTGCTTCTAGGTCGCCCCTCCTGTGCGACAATTTTTGCGTTAGGGTCTACTTGTAGCCCCGATGCCCCCGCCTGCGAGCTTACAGCGTTAGGGATAATAGTGGTCGCGAAGCGAGTGCAACGCACCGTAGCGTTAGCGCAGCCACGAATAGCCCGGTGCCGCTTGCGGCAAACGCCCACTTTATTAAAAAATATATATTTTTTGGTCGATAAATTCGATATGAAAAACAACAAAAAGATTTTTTTATCGGCGATTTTTTCTGTACTCGTTTTGATTTTTGCCGATGGATTTGGATTTTCGGACGACGGCAGCGCACAAAAAATTGTGTACAAAGGCGACGGAGGATATTCGCTTGTTGAACGCATAAATTTACGGCGATATGTTGATGGCAAATACGTTGGACTTACGAGCAGGGAAGTTCGCTCGTTTATAAGCGTTACCGAAGTGCCAAAGCAATTTTTTAACGCAAACGGCTTGGCGAGCGAAGGCGCTACCTGGTACGACGGAAGTTTTTATGTTCAAGAGGCGACAAAGCGAAATTCTGTTTCTGTAGGTTCTGGAATTCACGAAAGCGTTCAGGCGATTTTTTGTATTGCTAGCGACGGAAAACTCACGATGTTTAAAGACAATGGGTATCCGAGTTTTAGAAATTTTCCTGCATATTCAATGCAGGCTGTAAAATCTGGCGACTCGTGGAAGGCTTCGGGTGAGCGAAGTGTTGACCCTTTAAACAAGGGCGTTTTTACAAAGATTCCTATGCTCGTTTTGTACACTTTTGCAGGTGAAGAAATTTATTCTGTTGGTGGCGCTCATAAGGGCGAAAATGTCTACAGAATAAAAGCTGTTTGGCAGACAAATTATGGAAAAGAAAATCTGGATTTTGCAGGCGATTCTTCTTTGGTAAAAGCATTCGGTGGTCATAAGGCGGATATCATTGTCTTAAAAAAGAGCGGAATTCCAATTTTGATTAGCGATATTGTTGACGAAACTTTTGTTTTTGTTGATGGAACACAGGTTAGTTTTAAGGGGAATATCACTCTTTTTACTGAATTTCCTGTTCCGATTGATTCGCAAAAAATAATGTCTGCATTAGATCGCGTTGCAACTGCAAAAAACAATATTTTGGCGGAAGAAACTGCCAGTGGCATAAAACTTAGCATTCGCGATATAAAATTTGCCCCCGACAGTGTAGAAATTTCAGGGGATGAAGAAAAACGGCTCGACGAAATTGCGGAGATTTTAAAACTTGCTCCAAATTCTAAATTTCTGGTGGAAGGGCATACCGCAAGCGTTGGAAAGTTTGCAGGCGAGAAGATTCTGTCCGAAAAACGCGCTAAAAAAATTTGCGAAGAACTTGGAAAACGAGGCGTTGTTGCTTTGGATTTTATATGCAGAGGTTTTGGAGGAACAAAGCCTGTTGCATCCAACGATACAGAAGAAGGGCGAGCACAGAATAGAAGAGTTGAAATTACGATTTTAAAATGATTGTTTAATGATTTGTTTTGTGGGGAGTTTCGAACTTTAAATAGTTTTAAATAATAGAAGTAAAAATTTCTTCTTTGTGCAGACTTCCTAATTTTTGAACTGCTTGAACTTTGTCGGCTTCGCAATTTTTTTTCATAAAATCTGCAAGGTCGATAGAAAATCTATTCATAGAAAAATGCTGAAATACAAAAACTTTATCCCAAAATTCTTTTTCGTGAAGATACGCTTGTTTTAAGCTGTCGCGGTACGAAATGAAAATTCCTTTGTTTTTTAATTCCGCATAACCTACGAGCCAAAGTTCAACAGTTGAGTTTTGCTCGCCATATTTACAAAATTCTTGATGAAATTTTGCAGTTTCTTGCGCCATCCAGACTATGCTGTTTTGAATTGCCTCTTTTAATGGTTGTGATGCATTTTTTAATATAAAGTTAAGATGATTTGTCTTTGCAGAATGAAAAGGGGTCTTATTTAAGATGATTACATTTTTTCTAAAATCCGTATTAAATTCGGGATTTTTGTTAAAAAAACTTGTGGCAATTTTTCCTGCTTGCCCTACAAGATATTTTTGATTTTGTGCAAGTTGTTCGTTTTTGCCCGGGTTGTCGCCTATGACGATTTTTTTTATTTCGGTTTGTTTTGTAATTTCATCTAAAGCCGTGTTGTAAACCACTGGAGTTTGAATCGGATAAAAAGGAGTGTCTTTTTGAGCTGCCGCTTTTTGTAAAGGAATTAGTTCTTCGGCAAAGCGTTCATTTAAGGTGTGGCAGTAATTTTTTAGTTGATTTCGGAATGTATCAAAAATTGAAAATTGTTCGTCTGTCATTTATTCTGTCTTTTTATTTTTGTTCAAATTCAGATTCGATTTCTTGTGTGCGGAAAAAATCTGCTGGCGCACTCATCAAAATTCCATCGGAAAAATCTGCATGCAGACTTGGGAAAAAATCTTTTAAAATTCTTAACTTGGTAAATCCCAAATTTTTATAGATTTTTTTTGCTCCAGTCCATTCTGAATTTACTAGTAACAAGACCGTTTTTATTTTTGGAAAGGTTTTGCAGATTGTGCATAGACAGTCCTTAAAAAACTGTGTTGCCAGATTTTTTCCACGGTATTCGGGAAAGAGTGCAAACGAAGAAACATATAAAACTATTCCATTATCTGAGTGGAGTTTTGCAGGGTCGTGTCCTAGTGTAAAAAAATCGTTGTTCGTTGGAATTGTCTGCCAAATTTCGCTACAAAAATAACCTGCATTTTGAGCGGTTTTTTTTTCTTTTATGGTTTGTTCGCTTGCATCTTGCAGCAATAAAAAACCATTTGGAAAAATCTTTAGGCGTTTTTCAAAAGTTTTTTCGTTTTCTTGAATTTGAGGAATAAAGGACGCTCGTTCTATGTTCATAATTTGAGGAAGGTCAAAATGTTTTGCGGGAACAATATTCATGAGTTTACTTTACTGTTAAACACAAAAAAATAACAACTGTATTTTTATTAAACGGCGAGAAAAGAAGTTTTATTTTTACGACAAAACTTACGCCAGATGGTAGCAGCGCAACGCGTCCAGCATTTTGCTGGATGGAGCGAAGCGCAACTGCGGACAGCTGGTCGAGTAAAAGGATGTCGTCCTTCTACCCGGTAGGCTTTTTTATTTTTATAGGAATTTTTTTTTGGCATAGAGATTTTAGAGAAGGAAAAATGATTAAGAGAGATTTTTTGTAATAATTTTAATTTTTTTGCTATTTAAAATTGAATAAAAAAATAATTCGATGAAATAATAATTATGGTGTTAAAATTGATGTGTATTGTAGGTTTTAATTTTTTTTTATACGATTATTACGCTTAAATAAGTTTTAACTGCAATAAATATTTTAGCACATAGGTTTGAGTGAATTTTTATAACCGAATCTATTAGGAGGATTTATATGAAAATTACAAAGATTTTAGGTTTTCTTTGTGTTTCGGCGCTGTTTTTTAGTTGTGGAACTACTGCAAATACTACAATTTCAAAAGATGATAAATCTTTGAATGATACGAATGTAGTTCAAAAATATAATGGTTTAAAACGGACTGTTGCAATTGCTCGTTTTTCTAATGAAACCGAATATGCAAAGGGAGCGTTCTACGATAAAGACAACGATCCTGTAGGCAAGCAAGCTTTAGATATTTTGTCTGCAAAATTGGCTGCTACTGGAAAATTTATTCTTTTGGAGCGTTCGGATGCGGATAAAATTCAAGCGGAATTGGAAAAATCTGGTTCTTCTACTTCTGGGGCAGTTGCGGATTACCTTATAGTTGGTTCGGTAACGGAATTTGGTCGTAAAACTACTGGCGATGTTGGGCTTTTTACTCGCTCAAAAAAACAGACTGTAGAAGCTGGAGTAAACTTGCGTCTTGTTGAAGTTTCTTCTGGACAGATAATATATTCGGAACAAGGAAAAGGCTCTGCAGAAACTTCTTCTTCAACAACTTTGGGCATGGGAGGCGTTCAAGGATATGATGCTACTTTGTCCGATAAGGCTATTTCTGCTGCTATTGAAAAACTAGTTGAGAATATTGAAAAGACATGTATGGACAGACCTTGGAAGTCTTATTTCCTTTCTTATGATAAGGATGCTGTAATTATTGGCGGAGGAGCAAAACAGAATTTATCTGCTGGAAAAGTTCTTTCTGTCTATGAACGAGGAAAAAAAGTAAAAAATCCGCAAACTGGATTGACCATTGAATTGCCAGGAACAAAAGTTGCAGAAGTTACTGTTCTTTCTACAGGGGGAACTACTGTTACGGATGAATATTCAATAGTAAAAATTTCTAATGGAGTTGTGGATTCTAGCAAATTGAATAATTACGTTATTCAGGAAAAATAATGTTGCCAAAAATCTCGCAAAATAAATCTTAACATAGAGATAATTTTTTAGTTAAAGTTTGCGTTGCAAACTTCTATTAGGAGGAATTATGAAAAAAAAATTGGGGAAGATGGCTTTTGCTTTTCTTTTAGGTACAGCGCTCGTACTTTTTGCATCTTGCGGTACGACAAAGCTCTATTCTTGGTATGATTATCAGGAAGATTACTATCATTTTGTAAAAAATAATGATAAAAAATCGCTTGAAACTCTTATTAAGACTTATGACAAATTAATTAAAAAGCAAAATGAAACTAGAGGTGTTGTTCCTCCTGGAATTTATGCTGACTATGGGTTTGTCTTAATTCAATCTGGAAAAACCACAGAAGGTAAAGCGATGCTTGCCAAGGAAATTGAACTTTATCCTGAATCAGAAGTTTTTGTTGGTGCTATTTTAAAGAGGGCTAAATAATGAAAAAATCTATAATCATCTGTTTTGCGGCAGTATGTGCTGCCTTTATGTTAAATTCCTGTGCAACTACAACAAAATCTGCTGAATTTGCAGCTATGTACAGCGAAAAACCTCAAGTTATGTTGATAATGCCGCCTATAAACAATACGAGCAATGTTGAAGCAAAAGACTTTTTTTACACAACAATGAATGTTCCTATTGCAGAAGCTGGGTATTATGTTCTTCCTCCTGCCGCTTGCTATTCTGTAATGCAGAGAGAAAGTGCTTACGATGCAGAAAGATTTATAGATGGCGATTTGAAAAAATTTAGACAACTTTTTGGTGCTGATGTTTGTATATTTACAATAATAAAATCGTGGACAAAATCATACGTTGGTTCGGCTGTTACAGTAGAAATTGAATACAGGTTTAAATCTACTAAGACTAACGAAGTGCTTTATGTTCGCGATGCAACTCTTATCTGTGATACTTCTTCTAATGCTAAAGTTGGAGGATTTGGTCTTATTGGTGCACTTGTAAATGTTGCTGCTGACGCTATAAAGACTGCAACAACAGATTATGTTGAAGTTGCTAAGATGTGTAATAACAACGCTATTACTGATTTACCTGTTGGAAAATATCGTTCAAATTATGGTGCTGACGGTGGCGAAAGTGCAATGCCTAAAAAGATTCACAGAAGTTTGAAAAAATAAAGTGAATTATCAAAAATTTAAACGGCGAGAAAATAAGTTTTATTTTTACGAAAAAACTTACGCCAGATGGTAGCAGCGCAACGCGTCCAGCATTTTTGCTGGATGGAGCGAAGCGCAACTGCGGACAGCTGGTCGAGTAAAAGGATGTCGTCCTTCTACCCGGCTGGCTTTTTTTATTTTTCTAGGAATTCTGTTGTTGAATAGGCTTCTTTCATTATGTTTTTAATGTCTTCCACAACTGGAACTCTAGGATTTGCTGGGGAACACTGGTCTTCGTATGCTAAGAATGCGAGTTTGTCCAATGAATCCATCCATGCTTTTTCTTCTATACCTTGACTTTTGAAATTCATCTGAATTCCAACTTTCTTTCCGAGTTCACCGCAGGCTTTTGCGTAAGATTCTACGCCTTCTTCTGTGGTTTTTGCTGGAAGATTTAAAAGTCGTGCCAATTCTGCGTATCTTTCTGCTGCCTGATAGTAATTGTACTTTGGCCATGTTGAAAGTTTTGTTGGTTGTGTTCCGTTGTAGCGGATTGTGAACGGCAAAAGTATTGCGTTTGTTCTTCCGTGTGGAACATGGAATTCTGCACCGATTTTATGTGCCATCGAGTGATTCATTCCCAAGAATGAGTTTGCAAATGCCATTCCTGCCAAGCAAGATGCGTTGTGCATTTTTTCTTTGGCTTCTGGGTCGCTTGCACCGTTTTTGTATGAGCGTTCAAGATAAGCAAATACCATTTTTATCGCTTGTATACAAAGTCCGTCTGTAAAATCGTTTGCAAGTGTTGAAACATAGGCTTCTGTCGCATGCGTTAAAACGTCCATTCCTGTGTCGGCAACTATTTTTTGTGGCAGACTCATTACAAATGCCGGGTCGATTATTGCAACTGTTGGTGTAAGAGAATAGTCGGTTAATGGATACTTTTTTTGTTCTACTCTATCGGAAATTACTGCAAATGGTGTAACTTCTGAACCTGTTCCAGATGTTGTTGGAATGCAGACTAAACTTGCTTTTTTTCCTAAAGATGGATAGCGGAATGCGCGTTTTCTTATATCCATAAACTTTTGCTTTAAGTCGTTAAAATCTACTTCTGGATTTTCGTAGAACAGCCAAATTCCCTTTGCACAGTCCATTGCTGAACCACCACCCAAAGCGATTATCGTATCTGGTTGAAAACTTCTCATCAATTCTACGCCTTTGCGTACAGTTTGAATTGAAGGGTCGCTTTCTACATCGCAAAACAGCTGATATTGAACAGGTTCACGGCGCAATTTTAACTGGTCTGTTATCTTGTCTACATAGCCGAGTTCTACCATTGAGCGATCAGTTACGATTATTGTTTTGTGCATGTCGTGCATTTGATGTAAGTATTCGATTGAATCGCGTTCAAAATAAATTTTTGCAGGAATTTTAAACCATTGCATATTGTTTCTTCTTCGCCCCAATTTTTTTATGTTTAAGAGATTTACAGCACTGACATTGTCGTCTGTGGAGTTTTTTCCATAAGAACCGCAGCCTAAAGTTAATGAAGGAATAAATGAATTGTAGATGTTTCCTATTCCGCCAAAAGTTGAAGGGCTGTTCCAAATTATTCTGATTGCTGGCACGAGATCGCCAAATCGTTCTGCAAGTTTTTTATCCTGAGTGTGAATCGCAGCCGAGTGTCCTAATCCGTTGAACCTAACTGATTTTTCTGCTTTTTTTAGTCCGTCTTCTGTGTCTTTTGCTTTTACAAGTGCAAGAACAGGGCTAAGCTTTTCTCTCGTTAAACATTCTTCTTCGCAAACATCCTTGCATTCTACGAGGATTGCAGTGGTTCCTTCTGGGATTGAAAACCCTGCATTTTTTGCCAAAACTTCGGCTTTCATTCCGACTATGTCTGGGTTTAACTTTGCAACTGTTGGATCTGTTGTTACTCCAAACATATATTTTTCGAGTTTTTTCTTTTGTTCTTCGGTTGCCAGATAGGCTCTGTATTCTTTAAAGAGATTCACTGCACTCGTGTAAATTTCTTTATCGATTATTGCAGTCTGTTCAGAAGCGCAAACCATTCCGTTGTCAAAAGATTTTGACATTACTATATCGTTTACGGCTTGTCTTAAATTGCAAGTTTTTTCGATATACGCTGGAACGTTGCCTGCTCCAACTCCCAAGGCTGGCTTTCCGCAGGAATATGCGGCTTTGACCATTGCGTTTCCACCAGTAGCCAAAATTGTTGCAACGTCGTTATGGTTCATCAAAAGCGAAGTTTTTTCCATTGATGGTTCTTCTATCCACTGAATGCAGTTTTTTGGTGCGCCTGCTGCAATCGCTGCTTCGTAAACGATTTTTGCTGCTTCGATTGAACATTTGATTGCGCTTGGATGGAACGAAAATATTATTGGATTTCGAGTCTTTAAGCAGATTAAAGATTTAAATATTGCCGTTGATGTCGGATTTGTAACTGGTGTTAAGCCTGCAACAACTCCTACAGGTTCTGCAATTTTTATTATGCCTGTAACATCATCGTCTTCTACAATTCCAACGGTTTTTAGGTGGCGCATATTGTTGACTACATATTCACAGGCAAAAAGATTTTTTGTTGCCTTGTCTTCAAATACTCCACGCTTTGTTTCGTCTACTGCCAATTTTGCAAGATAGCCGTGTTTGTCTAAGGCTGCAACACTTGCTTTTGCTACGATGTAATCGATTTTCTCCTGATTAAAATCAGAAAATTCATTTAAAGCAACCAACGCTTTTTCTACAAGCGAATTGATTTCTTTTTGTGGTTCGCTCAATTTTTCTGCCATATAAATCTCCCTAAATAGTATTTTTCTTTTAAATTTTAATTTTCAAATTCCGCAACCATCTGCGTTATTGTCTGTTTTGCGTCGCCATAAATCATAACGGTGTTGTCGTTTGTAAAGAGCGGATTTTCTACTCCAGAAAAACCTGTCCCTTTACCGCGCTTTAAAACAAAGACCGTGCGCGCTTCAAAAGCATTTACGATAGGCATTCCATAAAGAGGGCTTGATTCATCGTTTATTGCGTCTGGATTTACTACGTCGTTTGCTCCAATTATGATTGCAACATCTACGTTTTTCATCTGAGGATTTAATTCATCGCTTGTTTTTAATTGCTCATAAGGAACGTTTGCTTCTGCAAGTAGTACGTTCATGTGTCCCGGCATACGACCTGCAACAGGATGAATTGCAAAATTGACTTCTGCTCCATTTGCTTCGAGTTTATCGCACAATTCTTTTACCGCGTGCTGCGCTTGCGCAACGGCCATTCCATATCCTGGAACAATTACAACATTTTTTGCTGCTTCCAAAATCATATAAGCGTCTTCTACAGAAAGTGCTTTTGGTTCTTTTGCAGGACCTGCGTTTTTCTTCTTAGTTGCACCAAAACTTTTGAACAACAGACTTGTAAATGTTCGGTTCATCGCTTTGCACATTATCAAGGTTAAAATGAGACCCGACGCTCCTACTAAGCAGCCAGAAACTACCAATACCGTATTGTTGATTGCAAATCCTGCAAAGGCTGCCGCAAGACCAGAAAGTGCATTCAAGAACGAAATTATTACAGGCATATCGCCACCACCGATTGGTATTACCATCGTAAAACCAAGTATTAAAAATGCTGCCGATGAAATGACGATTCCCAAAAATTCTATGTTTTCTAAACCAAGCGAATTTGAACTTGTAAAAAATGAATAAGCGAATATCGAAACCAGTCCAACGATGCACAACAAAGCGTTTATAGCATTTTTTGCAGGAATCGCTATGTTTTTCTTAAAGAGTTTTCCGCTTAGTTTTCCCCATGCAACTAAAGAGCCAGTAAAGGCCACCGCACCGATTGCTATTGTGAGTCCCAACGAAACTGAAGTGAAATAATCACCTTTTTGTTCTGCGATGTATTGGGTTATTGCAACCAGAAATGAAGAAAGACCACCAAAACCGTTTAAAAGTGCTACGAGTTCTGGCATCTGCGTCATTTGCACTCGCTTTGCCCAGATTGCACCGATTATAGTTCCCACTAAAACTGCTACTGCAATCCAAAGGTAGCCATTTAAAAGAGGCTGTGAATTCCAAGAACCTAAAACTTTATTTTCTGCAAGGACGGTTACAACTGCTATGAGCATACCAACAGACGAATATAGATTTCCTTTTTTTGCTGTTGCTGTTTTACCCAAAAGTTTTATTCCGCGTATAAAAAAGATACACGAAATCATGTAAAGAATTTTGATTAAAATATCACTCATGTTTATTTACCTGCCTTTGAGTCGTCTTTCTTTTTGAACATTCCAAGCATTCTGTCCGTTACCATATATCCGCCGATAACGTTTATAGTTGCAAAAACTATCGCCAAAAATCCAAGAATTGCACCAAGCTTTCCGCCTGTTTTTACTGCGACTGCTGTTATGCTGATTGCACCTACAACAGTGATTCCAGAGATTGCGTTTGTTCCAGACATCAATGGTGTGTGCAGCTGACTTGGAACTTTTGCTATGAGTTCAAGACCTAAAAACGCTGCAATTACAAAAACAAAAATAAGCATTATATCCATACGATTAACTCCAATTATAAAATTTTTCTTTTAATATTAATTTTCTTTAAATCTAGGATGAATGATTGCACCGTCTTTTGTTAAAAGACAACCTTTCATTATTTCATCTTCGATGTTTACTTTTAATTCCTTTTCTTCTTTGTTGTAAAAATGAGTGAGGAACGCTGTTATGTTTCCGGAGAACATTTTGGAAGCGTCGTAAGGAACTTGTCTTTCGAGCAAATCGCCAGACATTATGGTAACTCCGTTTGGTGTAACAACATTTTCAAAAAGTTTAGACCCTTCTACGTTTCCACCAGTTGAGCAAGCCATATCGACAATTATTGAACCACTCATCATGCGTTCTATTACATTTTTTTCGATTAAGAGAGGTGCTTTTCTTCCAAAAACTTTTGCAGTTGTTATTACGATGTTTGCTTTTTCGCAAACTTTTGCCTGTGCTTCTTTTTGCATTGCAATTTGTTCTGGAGTCAGTTCTTTTGCGTAACCTTGTTCGGTTTGACCCATTTGACCCAAATCAATCTTTACGAAATTTGCACCTAAAGATTTTACTTGTTCTTCTACAACTGGACGAGTGTCAAAAGCGTCTACTCTTGCACCGAGTCGTTTTGCGGTCGCGATTGCCTGTAAGCCTGCAACGCCAACACCAATTATGAAAATTCTTGCAGGATTTATCGTTCCTGCTGGAGTTACCATCATTGGAAGCGCTTTAGGAAGGTGAGCAGCTGCATTTAATACTGCAACATAACCTGCGAGTGAAGTTTGAGAAGACTGAACGTCCATTTTTTGTGCGAGCGTTGTTCTAGGAATCATCTCCAAACTTACTGCTTGAATTCCTTTTTCTGCAAAATCGTGCAATAGTTCTTTGTTATTAAAAGGGTCCATATAACTCAAATGAAGAGTGTCTTTTTTTATGCCGTTAAGACTTTCGGGCTTCATTATGCGCACGATGATATCTGAATCTTCGTATGCGGCTTCTTCGTTTGTTACGATTGCTGCTCCTGCATTTTTATATGCATCGTCTGAAAAACCACTTTTTTTTCCAGCTCCAGATACGATTTTTATTTCAAAACCTAGCGGCACAAGTTTTTTTACGTCATCGGGAATAAGGGCGACACGAGTTTCTTTTTCGTCCTTTTCTTTGCAAATCAAGACTTTTTTCATAAGTTCTCCCATTAAAAAAATTCTATTAGTAGATTTTAAATCTGAACAAAGAATTAGGCAAATGGTGCTTAATGAAAATTATTGAAATTTAAAAATATTATTTTGTTTTATCTGCGCTAGTGGGCGGAACGGCGCGAAGCGTTCGTAAGCAAATGCGCTCTTAGCATTTGCGTCGAATGGAGCGGCAGCGGAACCGTGCAGCACACGACGGCAAAGCCGGAGCGCCCATCTTAAAACAAGTTTTTTTATTTGAACACGCCTGCTTTTTTTTGTAGAATGGGTGCCTATGGAATTTACTCAGGAATCTATCGACGCACTCGTTGTTAACGAAGTGGAAATTATGAAAAGAATTGCGGAAGAATTGAATATCCGCGTGAGTCAGGTGAGCGCTGTAATCAGTTTGATTAACGAAGATTGTACGGTTGCTTTTATTAGCCGTTATCGCAAGGAAAAAACCGAAAATCTTAACGAAGTTGAAGTTGCCGAATGCGACCACAAATTTAAATCTTATAAAAATCTTGAAGAGCGCAGATTGGAAATTGTGCGCGGAATTTTTGGTCAAAATAAATTGACCGAAAGCCTTTATAACGCTGTTATGGGAGCTAAAACTCTTACCGAACTGGAAGATTTGTGGGCTCCGTTCAAGAAAAAAAAGAAAACTCGCGGTATGGTTGCAATTGAAAAAGGGCTTGAACCTTTGGCGGACTTTATTGAAGGGCAAAATGATGAAAAAGCGGTTGAGGATGAAGCTGCAAAGTTCATTAAAACCGACAACGAAGATTCTGCTCTAAATGTTGAGTCTGCTATGGATGCGATTTCTGGCGCTAAAGATATTATTGCAGAAAGAACTGCTCAAAATACGGACAACCGCTCGGCTGTCCACGATTTGTATATGGCTACTGGTACTATTGAAACTAAAGGAATTGTTCCTGAAGGTAAGGATGCCGAAACTGCGGAAAAAACTTCTGTTTACAAAATGTATTGGGATTATTCAGAGCCGCTGAATCAGGTTAAGCCACACCGTATTCTTGCAATAAATCGTGCAGAGCGTGAAGGTGCTTTGAGTGTAAGTTTAAATGTTAGCGTTGATGATGCAATTCTGTTGTTGCAAAAAAAGGTTAAAATTTCAAACAAGTATCATTCAGAAGCGATTGAAGATGGACTTGTTCGTCTGCTTTCGCCTGCTGTTCTTAGAGAAATTAGAAGCGATGAAACTGACGGTGCAGACAATCACGGGATTGAACTTTTCTCTGAAAATTTAAAAAATCTTCTTATGACGCAGCCTATAAAAGGAAGCCGTGTTCTTGGTGTTGACCCTGGTTACAGAAACGGAACAAAATGCGCTGCTTTGGACGAAACTGGAAAATATCTTGGATTTTTTAAAATTTATCAGGAGCAAAATCCTCAAGATGCTTACGACCAGATAAATAATGCTATAGACAAATACGATATTCAAGTTATAGCTTTGGGGAACGGCACTGGCTCGCAAGAAGTACAGGCGATTGTTTCTAAAGTTCTTTCTGAAAATTATTCCGACTCTGATGTTCAATACACTGTTGTTGACGAAAGTGGGGCTTCTGTTTATTCAGCAAGTCCTGTTGCTACGGAAGAGTTCCCAGATTTGGATGTTATGGTTCGTGGTGCAATTTCTATGGGAAGGCGTTTGCAAGACCCTTTGGCAGAACTGGTAAAAATCGATCCTAAATCGATAGGTGTTGGCTTGTATCAGCACGATGTAAATCAGAAAAAACTTGCAGAGCAGTTAGACGAAGTTGTTGGTTCGGTTGTTAACAAAGTTGGCGTAAATTTAAATACAGCTTCTTATATGCTTTTAAAATATGTTTCTGGAATAAATCTTTCTACGGCAAAAAAGATTGTCGCCTATCGCGATGCAAACGGAAAAATTACAAGCCGTGAAGATCTTAAAAAAGTTCCGGGGCTTGGTCCTAAAGCGTTTGAGCAGTGCGCTGGATTTTTAAAGATTGCAGAAAGTTCCGATCCGCTCGACAACACTTGGGTTCATCCAGAAAATTACGAAGTTGCAAGGGAAGTTCTCTCTTTTGTAAAAGAAGGAAAAACCGTTCCTGTGGATGTAAAAAAATCGCTTTGCGAAAAATATTCGATTGGAGATACGACCTTAAACGATATAATCGACGAACTTGGAAAACCTAACCGCGACCCTCGCGACGATTATCCAGCACCAATTATGCAAAAAGGCGTTGTAAAGTTTGAAGATTTAACTGTTGGAATGAAAGTTACAGGAAAAATCAAAAACGTTGTTGATTTTGGCGCTTTTGTTGATATTGGTCTCCATGAAACCGCGCTTATTCATATCTCTGAACTTAGCGACAATTATGTAAGCGACCCAATGGACATTGTAAAAGTTGGCGATGTAAAGGAATTTACAATAATCGATTTAGACAAAGACAGAATGAGAATTTCACTTTCTCTAAAAAGCGATGCGAATAATCGTTTGGGACAATCGAACGAAGGCAAAAAGCCAAATTCAAATGCAGCAGGCGACGGCAGAAAAAAAGTTGTTGTTGTAAGAAAAGGCACGGAAAATCGCAAAGAACATTCCTTTGCGGGGCGCAATGGTGAAAAACCTAGACGAGATAATTCGCGCTCTTCTTATGGTGGAAGTTCAGACGGCGACACTTATAACCCATTTGCAGCGTTCTTTAAAAATCAAAAGTAAATTTTGATTTAATTTATTTGCAATTCAAAAAAATATAAAGAATATTCAAAAAATCCAAAAAGGCGGAAGTTCGCTCGAATTGATTTTATTTTCAGTTAGAGAAAACTTCCGTTTTTTTTATAGAATTTTGCTTTGCAAAAATCTGTCCATAATTCATTTATCCTGATTAGCTGATTTTTAAAAATTACTTAAAATTTTGATAATTTCCAGATATATTTTTGAGTTTGTAAAGAATGACTTAAAAATGAGTTATAATTACATCTAACGAATGTTATTATAGAAAAAACTTTGCGATGGAGTTCATTATGGAAAAACAAAGTATAAAAAAAGCAGTTTCAATTTCGATTTTGTCGTTTGCAGTTTTATTGGTATTTTCTTGTTCTCTTATAAGCGATATAAAAAATTTTGAAAAACCAGAATCTTTGGGTATAAAATCTTCTGGTGCAGAGTATTCTGTTCCACTAGGCGATGCAGAGTCAAAATTAAAGGAAAACCTTTCTGTTGCAAAAATTGAGGAAATGGTTGCAAAAAAATCCAAAGAGAAGGCAGAGTCTAATCCTGCGTTAAAAAATGCAAAAATTGAGATTTACGACTTTTTGGACAATAGCGAAAACGATGTTCAAAAATACATATTCGATTATCAACTTGCAGATATTCCTCTTGATTTTTCTTCATATCTAAAAAAACTTGATAATTTTAACTTTGATTCAAATGAAAATTCGATTTCTCAAAAAATTTCTATTCCAAAAAACGATGTAAATTTTTCTCAAAATTTGAATTTAAACTTTGATGATGTTATCCGAAACGCTGTAAACATTCCTATTCCGCAAATTCAAATTCCTCAAAGTGGAAATCCAAGCCCAACTCCTATCGATATAAATAGAATTCCTGTCAATTTTTCAGCTCCAGATTTTTCTTCGATTGAATTTTCGCAAGGAAATTTGATTTTTTCTTTTGAAGAATTGCCAGATTCTGATGGTGGAAATTCTTTAATCTCTTTGCAGGCGACTATCTTTGACTCTAGCGAAACCCAAATTTCTTCTTCTGCAGGCTATTCGGTTGTTAGGGAGCAGGACGGAACTTTACATTCGCTTTTAATTCCAATGGCAGGAAAGACTTTACCAAAAAATATTTTAATCGCACTTAGCGCAAAAACTCAGCATGGAACTTTGGGCAAAATTTCAAAATTTAAAGCGGAGTTAAAATTTTCTAGCGACACAAAGATAAAAAAAGCGAGCGGGCTTACAATAAACCGAGAATTTCTTGAGCCATATTTTTTCAATATCTCTACTACGATTGACACTTCGAGCATAAAAAATATTTTAAAATCAGGAAAAATAAATTCCGGTTCAATTTCTTATTATTTAAAAATTCCTTCAACTTGGACGGGAATTCAAATTTCGCCAAATATCAACCTTTCGCAAGATTTAAATGTGGCTGCCACAGATTTTACAGATTGCCCTCAAAAAGATGGCTCTGTTGTAAATAAATCTGCAAATCTAAATGGAAAAGTTTTTGAACCAAATGCTGGCATCAAGGTGGAAGGTCAAATTCCTTTTTCTATAAACAATGCAACTTTAAATCTTTCGGATAGCGATCAAGCGGTATTCTTTGGAGAAGGCGAATTTTCTAAAATTGAAGAAGCAAAAATTTATGCGGATAAAATTCTTGACTCAGCAACAGCCACAAAATCCATTTCGCAAAGCCTTGGCGATGGAATTCAAGAATTTATAGAAAGTGTAGATTTTTCAAAAATCGGGCTTGAAGGAAATTTCTCGTCAGATTTGCCACATTCGAATTTAAAATTGACGCCTGCAGTTACATCGAATTTTTTTGCGATTCCTGCAAGCGACCCTATAAGTCAGGAAATAAAATTGGGAGAATCTTCTGCATCAACAATCTCGCTCGTAAAAGAATATGCTCCTTCTTATACGGTTTCTGATTTTACGCACGATGTTGACTTAAAGATTGAAATGAAAATTTCTTCCGATGACGCAATAGAACCAAATCTTGTAACTTTTGAATCTATAACACTCGGCAAAACCTATAACGTTAATTTTGCGGTAAAACCGATTTTTGACTGGAACGAGTTGCGTGTAAAAGCATTTGGCAAAACCATAGAAGGAACTTTTGGTGCTGGATTTAATTTAAATTCATTGCTGGAAACAGGAATTTCGGACAACACGATAATAAGCGATGTGCTTTCTAAGGTAGAATTTTCTCCTTCAACTCTTTCCGGATATCTGTTCATAACAAAACCAAAAATGAATAACCAAGATGGAGACGATTTTTTAAAGAGTTTTGATAGGTTGGTTGGAAGCGTAAAAGGGATTTACGGTTCGCATGAAGATTACATTTTTCCAAGCAGTGGAACGAGCGGAAATTTAAAATTTGCAAAAAATGTAAAGACCTTTTCAGAACTTGCAGATAGCGAAAAAGTTATACGAGATATTTCTCCTGCCTTTGAAAACGCAACAGATATGGAGTCGCGAAAAATAAAAGGTGAAACTTTGCTTGCTATGATAAATTCAAAAGATGATTTTTCAATTAAATATAACCTAGGTTTGCAAACTACAGAAACAGGCAGCACTGTTATAAGAAAAGCGGATGTTGAATCTCTAAAAAATTTGGGGCAAGACACTTCGATAAAGGTGAGCATTGCTATGATTTTTGCACTAAAACTGAATGTTACAAATGCAATTAGGATTGACGACACTTTTTCTGCCTTTGGGCTTGAGTTAAAGGATGATCTTCTGGGACGAAACGATGAAAACGATGTTTCAGATTTTAAAAAATTTGCTGATTTAGTAAAAGAAGTAAAATTGAAGTATCTCTTTAAAAATAATTCTGGATTTAATGTTTCTGCATATCTTACAGCCGCCGACAAAGATGGAAATATATATCTTGGACAATCCGGCACTGAATATACAAAAAAACTTGAAATAAAATCCAATTCTACAAGCAATTGGGAAAACGACAGCCGCTCGATAAATCTTTCGCACTCAGAGATAGAAAGTCTGTTCAATAATTATCCTTTTATTCCTAAAGTAACGCTTGAAATAAAACCTGGAGAGATAAAAATCCCTAGAAACGCAAGCTTTGGTGCACGTGCGGTTTTGACTGCGGTTACAGATGGCAAATATAAAATTTGGGGAGATAAAAAATGAATAAAAAACTTTTTTTTCTTATAAATATTATTGCGGTTCTTTTTGTTCCGATTTTTGCAGAAATTGCAGATCCTCATAGATATGTTGAATTTGGAGTTGAAGGTGGTGTTGGGGTTTCGAACAATTATTTTGCGGCGAGTGAATTGCTTGTAAAAGATGTTGTAATAGATTTGAACAAAATTGCTAACGAAATTTCTGATGAAGGTCTTATACTTGATTTTGATGTGAAGTCTAGCTGGCATTTTTCCATAGATAAAAATAGCAAATTCCGTCTGAAAGTTTTTATGGGAATCGAAGGAAATGGACTTGGCAACATTTCTCAAGATTTTTTTAAACTGATTGGCAATGGAATTTCGGAAAATACTTTTAAAAAAATTGATGTAAAACTTTATGGCGACATTTTTGCTCAGGCTGGAGTTTCTTATAAGACAGAAATAAAAGGTTATGGAGTTCGTTTTACGCCAACTTTTTTTGCTCCGATTTTTCATGTGGCAGATACAAAAGCAACTGTTTATTACAGAGCTTCGGACACAGGGCACATAAAAGCAGAAGCGGACCTTCCTGTTAACATCTATTCTCTTTTTAGTTTAGAAGGATTAAAGGCAAATTCTGTGGATTCAGCATTTGTTCAAGATGCTTTGGGCAAAGCGATTAGAGCAGTTGGTTTTGATTTTGAAGGTGCTATTGAAAAAAAACTTACAGAAACCTTTGATATTGCACTCTTTTCAAGATTGCCACTTGTTCCGGGAAGGCTAAAATACAAGACCACAAAACGTTATTGGGGATATTTTGAGCAAAATAACCTTTTGGGATACCTCAACGGTACTCAAAGTGGCTCAAAAGATTACGGAAGCGATGAAATGGTTTATGGTTCTGCGTATAAATTGGTTCACAGACCTTTTATATTAGGTGTGGAAGGTGCTTGGAGACCTTTTGGCGATTGGTGTGTTTTTAGACCAAAATTAAATCTTGCGGTAAGAAACCCTTGGTCTTCAGAAGCACAGCTTTATGGCGAATACAATCTTTCTGCAAATTTTTCTCTGTTTAAAATTATTGGACTTAATTTTGCAACTGCGTATGAAAATTTCGTATTCAAACAGACTATGGGTATTATGTTGAATGCACGAGTTGTAGAAATAGATGCATATTTTCAGTTGAGAGGCGGAGATTTTGCAAAGAGTTTTTCTACAACTGGAGCAGCAACTTACATAGCTTTAAAAATTGGATATTGATTATCTGTAACGGTGAGCCCAGGCGCGTGGGCTCATCCCTGTGTTCTTTTTAAATACTGAACTAAAATAATTTTGATTTTGGAAACCTAATCTTGAAGCGATTTCTGAAAGTTTTATAGATTCAACTTGCAGAAGATTTTTTGCTTGTTCAATTTTTAGTTTTTCATGAAGATTTTGAATAGTAAAACCTGTTAATTCTTTTGCACGCCTTACCAAGTGGCTTTTGCTTACCATGAGATCTTCTGCCATTTTGTCTAAATTAGTCATCTTATTTAAATTTTCAACAAGATAGTTTGTAATTTGTCTAACGGTTATTCCATTTTTGATTTCTTGATCATTTTCGGACGGTAAATGGAGAATGCTAACTAATTGTTCCCCACTTAGAAGCATTGAGCGTTCTTTTGTTCGACCTTCTTTTAAGTAGACAGAGTAAAGCGCATTGCTTAAAAGCATGCGAACCGTATCGTAAACAGAGATATTTGGAGTTCCAATTTCTAAAAAAGCGTAACCAAAATATCTATCTGCATGATAAAGAATTTCCAACATCAAAGAATATCGCCTTCCTTGAGGGAAAAAATTTCTTGGAATGCAAGATGGGTCATAAATCTTAAACGGCAATTTTTCTTTTATATCGCTTGGAGGCTCGGGCAATATGAGTTCGATATTTGAAGCGCTTAAATCCATCGTCATATTGTCAGAAAGGCAGAGTATTATTCCAGGAATTTCCATTTCTGAAAGCTGATAGCGAAGTACATCTTGAATTTGCCTTCCCGTCGTAGCACTCGCAAAATTCATTGCAATCTGCGACATATTGTTCATCATATAGGAATTTTCTCTGGTCGAAAGCGTGTCGTATTCTATAAATACAGAAACCAAAGCTCGCAGTTGATGAAATATATTTTCTATTGACGAAAATTGCTTTTCATCATCGTGCACCATTGGCAAAATTACGCGACGCAAATTTGTTATGCTCTGTTGAAGTTCGTTGTTGATTAAAGTCGAATCTTTTCGAATATCCTGCAACATTCGCTGAAACCATCGCAGCATTGCGCTTGGATTTGAAGGCTCGTATATATCTAAAAAAATTGAATCTATAAGTTCTTCGATTTCTTTTTCTGTTTGGTGTGTAAAAATATTTTTTGTCTGATTTAAAAGATAATTGCGCACTTCTTCTTCAGAAGAGTTTGGATTGATTTGATTTTGAATGGAATTTTCTATCGGCTTTCCAGCATCGAGAATGCTTTGTTCAAAACATCCGCAGGACTGGCGCAAAAGAATCGTAGTCGGTACAAGCCTAGTTTGATATTTTGTTTCGGGGTTCATTATGCGGTCGATTAAGAGTTCTACCGCAGCATAGCCACGCCTAAAATATTCAAGATTCATAGTTGTAACTGGCGAGCGTGCATTTATTCCGTTGTACTGATTGTTAAAGCCTGTGATTGCAACATCGGACGGAACATTTATTCCTTTTTTATCCAATTCTTCAATAACGATTTCTGCAATTATATCGGAAGTTGTGATTATGCAATCTATTTGAGAGCGATTTTTTAGATTATATGCGGAGCAAAGTTGGTTAACGGCCATTGCAATGTCGATTGAATCCATTGTTTTTGTCATATAGATTGAATTTGGTAGTTCTGCTATTCCATATTTTTTTAATTCCGCTTTATATGCTTCTAAACGCCGTAAGTGCGGTTCAGAAACTTTTGAGCCCATGAAGATAAAATTTTTATATCCGTGAGTATGTACAAGATGGCTTATAAGCAAAGCGATTGAAGATGTGTTGTCGATTCGTATGCATGGAATTCCTTCGATGTCCAAATAACCAATGTCGACCATTGGAAGAGGTTTTAAAGCGTTAAATGTGTTGAGCAAGGTTTTATTATCTAAAAACGAGCAGAGCGAAGAAGCCCAAGTTACAAGCCCATCGACTAAAGGAGCTTTCATAAATCGAAAGTTTTTTAGGTAGTGAGAGATAAAATCTATGTCATCAAAAAGTGAATATTTTATTGCACCTGCAAAATTTATAAAGTTAAGGTCGTAGTCGCTGGCGGCTTTCATCATTCCAGCGATATATTCTTGTCCTATAAAAGAGCGAAAATCTGCGATTCCAGTAAAACCTATTGTTACTCGGCTACCATGATTTTTTCTTCCAGTTAAAAAAGCTCTTCTTTTTGCTATGCTTTGGTTCATATAATTATTGTATCAATTGTTGAGCATTTTTTATAGAAAATAAGTTTTAAAACATAAAAAAATCGCAGGAAGATATGGATTACAAAAGGATATCGGCTTATTTATTTTATGTAGAAATTGAAAACTAAGATAATCTTTTGGCCAAAGATTATGAATTTTTGCAGTCGCAGCTTCAGTTAGATTCTATTATACTTCTGTGTTTGATGTAGCGTTCAAAACAGCCAGAAATAAAAAGAGCGTGCGATACTGTCCATGGTACTACGGTCTTATAACGTGCAAATTAGCCTTTTGTAATTTTTGGTGTGCAAGAATGCCGTACTTCGGTGCAAAAATCATCGTCAAAACGAAAAACAACGATTCGGTTAAAATAATGCACGCTCCGGTTGCTCCGTTCAAAAAGTAACTCACATAAGTTCCGATGAGCGCACTCAGCACGGCCGACAGCGCGGAAATAAAAAGCATGCGGTTAAGCCTGTCCGTTAAAAGATATGCGATACAGCCCGGAATAATCAGCATTGCGACCGTAAGTAAAATTCCAACTGCCTGTAGCGAAGCGACAATCGTTAGCGCCGTGAGCGCAAGAAAAAGATAATGTATAAATGCTACATTAAGACCAATCGCTTTGGCATGATTTTGGTCGAACAGATACAACAAAATGTCCTTTCGTTTGAAAATTATCAAAACAAGCGTTATAAGCGCACAGACGACGGCCTGTATCATATCGTCCTTTTCAATTCCCAAAAGACTTCCAAACAAAATATGCATAAAGTGAATGTTAGAACGCACCTTCGTAACGAGTATAAGCCCCAGTGCCATCATTCCTGTAAACACTGCCCCCATAACCGAGTCTTCCCTGATTCGACTTCGCTCTTTTATCCATCCAGTTGTGGCCGCATTGAGCAATCCCGCAACAAAAGCTCCCACACCCAGAGGGATATGAACTAGGTATGCTACTACAATTCCTGGCAACACTGCGTGCGAAATTGCATCTCCCATGAGCGACCATCCCTTCAAAATAAGGTAGCACGAAATTACCGCGCACACGCAACCGACAAGCGCCGCAATCACAAGCGCTTTTATCATAAAGCCATACATAAACGGTTCTATAAGTTTTGTCCAAAACATAACTTTCTCCAAATAATCTTCATTGCATCAATTTCTTTTCGGGCGGCACGGTTTTCGCTTCTTCGAAAACCGTCGGACTTTTCGGGGTTCCGCTACCGCTGCATCGTCCTCGTCGCTAAGCTCCTGCGGTCGACGGCTACGCCGCCCCTACTATCCCTTCCGCGGGGTCGCACACGGGTAGCGGGACTACAAGTAGACCCTGCCATAAAAATACTTTTAGCCTTCGTTCATCCTTTTCACAAAAAAATCTTTCAAGGATTTTACAGCGTTCAGTTTTGCGGCAAGTATTCCATGCCGTGGTGCAAAAAACAAAACGGCTAAAAAAAACAAAAATTGCAGCGTAACTATGCAACCACCTGCCGAGCCGTTCAAAAAATAACTGATATACGCGCCCAATGCGGAAGTTGTCAACCCAATGAGCGACGAAAGGCACATCATCGACGAAAATTTATCCGTAAGCAAATAGGCGGCCGCCCCTGGAGTTACAAGCATTGCAACGACCAAAATACTGCCGACCGTTTGCAGAGCGGCAATCGCAGTAACGGCAAGCAGCGTAAGCAGCAAAAGATAAAGTGCGTTCGTGTTGAGCCCTATCGCGCGCGCTTGTGTCGGATCGAACGAAAACAGTCGCAAATCCTTCCACTTAAGCAAAATAATTGCCAAACTGCTTCCGGCTATTATCAACGTTTGAACGATATCTCGGTCGGCGATACCGAGGATGTTTCCCATGACTATTGTCGAAAGCGTTATGTTGCTCGGAAACAGCGAAATTAGCAAAACTCCCAGCGCAAAAAACGTTGTATACACGATTCCTATAACGGCGTCTTCGCGAATCCTCGTCTGTTTTTTTACAAAACCCATCGCAAGCGCGGCGAGCATCCCGCTTATAAAAGCGCCGAGAGAAAACGGTATTCCAATTATGTACGCGACCGCAACTCCAGGAACCACCGCATGCGATAAGGCATCGCCGAGCAGCGACCAGCCTTTGAGCACGACAAAGCACGAAAGCAGGGCGCACACCCCGCCGATAAAACCGCTGACGAGAATCGCCTTTACCATGTATTCATACTGAAATGGAATCAATAAATTCGAAAGCATTTGTATTCCTCCGCAATTTTTGTGCGCCGATTATTTTGGCGAAACGATTTCCGTATTTCTGACGCCACTTCGATAAGGCTTACCCTCACCCTTTGTAACTAACGCTCCTTCATCATCTGTAAATACTCTAAACTCGTGAGTACTTTCTTCTGGATTGTCAGTGTGGTCGAGTTTAATGCTGCGCAACGCTCCCCCAAAGGCTTTTATAAGATTGTCGGCCGTAAAGGTCGTTTCTGTTGGCCCCGAAGCGAGCACCGTTCTGTTTATAATCACAACGTGATCGCAGAATTCTGGAACCGAGCCCAAATCGTGCGTCGATACAAAAATCAAGTGTCCATCGTTTTTAAGTTCGCGCAAAAGATTGATGATTGCAGTTTCTGTTTTTACGTCAACTCCGGTAAAAGGTTCATCGAGTAGGATGATTTTTCCCCGTTGTGCCAAAGCACGCGCCAGAAATACTCGCTTTTTTTGTCCGCCGGAAAGCTCTCCAATCTGTCGGTCTTTAAAGTCGAGCATTTGGACTCTCTCGAGGCTGCGCTCAGCAATTTCTTTGTCTTCCTTATTCGGTACGCGCAAAAAATTCATATAGCCGTAGCGCCCCATCATAACGACGTCCCACACGCTCACCGGGAACGACCAGTCAACTTCTTCAGACTGTGGAACGTATGCAAGCAGGTGCTGTTTTTGAGCCTGGCGTACAGGTTTGCCACAAATCGTTACACAGCCGTTCATAGGTTTAATAAAACCCATAATCGTTTTAAACAGCGTAGATTTACCACTGCCATTTACGCCGACAAGCGCTGTAATCGTTCCTTTTTGCAGATGGAATGACGCATCGTACAGCGCAACGTGGCCGTTATTGTACGCGACGCTCACATTTTGTACCGCAAGTTCAACTGAAACTTCCGTATCGATATTCATATTCGCCTCTCGTATTATTTTGACAAACTGTCTTGAAAACCTTTTACAATCGTATCCGCATTGTATTCGAGCATCTTCAAGTAGGTCGGTGCGTCTCCGTCTTCGTAGGTTAGCGAGTCTACATACAAAACTCCGCCGTAGTGTGCACCCGTTTCTTTACACACTTGAAGTTGAGGTTTATTGCTGATTGTACTTTCGGAAAATGCTACAGGAATGTGATTTTTGCGAATTGTGTCCACAACCTTTTGTATTTGCTGAGGAGAGCCTTCTTCGTCGGCATTTACCGGCCACAAGTACAATTCCTTCATATTGCAGTCGCGAATAAGGTACGAAAAAGCACCTTCGCAAGTTACAAGCCAGCGTTGCTCTTCTGGAATTTCTGAAAGCTTTTCTGCCAAAAATGAGTCAATCTTTTTTATGCTTTCGCTGTAGGACACCGCATTTGCATTGAAAGTGTCGGCATTAGCAGGATCCAAAGCGACAAAGGCTTTGCGGATATTTTCGACATACACAAGGGCGTTTTTCGGCGACATCCACGAGTGAGGATTTGGCATGCCATTGTATGGACCTTCGCCGATACCCAAAGGTTCAATGCCGTCGCTAAGAGTTGCACTTGGCACGTTTTTAACGCTCCCCATAAATTTTTCAAACCAGCGTTCAAGACCAAATCCGTTCCTCAAAACCAAATCCGCTGATTGAGCCTTTACAACGTCGAGAGGCGTCGGCTCGTATTCGTGAATTTCCGCGCCTGGCTTTGTAATCGATTCGACGAGAATCTTATCGCCTGCAATAATCTGCGCCATATCCTGCAAAATTGTAAACGTAGTTACAACGCGTTTAGGGCGTGCTGAATTTTGAATGTTTGCTACATCAGCATTTTTTTTTGTGCATCCAGTGAAAACTCCTACGCACAACGCTGCCACAACAATAGAAGTGGCGATAAAACTTATGTTCTTTTTCATATAAACTCCTAAAAAAACTATGAGAATTTCATACAGAAAGTTTTGTAGTATTTACTACATATTCTGTATCTCGAAATGTAGTATAAACTACAAGATTTTGTCAAGCGATAAGCAAAAATTGATATTGAAAAGCGGTTTTTACTTTTTTGACATTTTCAATCATTTTCCCTTCGTTTAATTTGTTATCAATATATTCACTTTCCTTGCTTGAAACGGCGTCTTTAAAAACTATACAATGTGATAAAACAGAGGAACACCTGTTCGTTTGAATGTTGCTGTATGCCGCTTGCGTCCTTTTCAATCGAAAAAGGAAAGGGGAAGCACGCTAGTTGTCGTTATCGCAATGGGGAGGAACCGAAAATGCCAGAAAAAAAAACGGAAGCGTCGGTCGCTTTTTCCCGAACGCGCGCCGACCATGCGATGGAAATCTTAGAAGACTATACAGAAGTTATCTCAAAAATAATCAAAGAAAACGGCGAGTGTCGCGTTATGGATCTTGCACGGTATTTTGGTGTGAGCCACGTATCTGTAATTCAGGTTTTGCAACGTTTGACTGCCAATGGTTTTATAGAAAGCGAAGCGCGAAAGCCAATCATTCTTACAGAAGAAGGTTGCGCTTTGGCACGCACGTGTGCAAATCGGCATAGAATTGTCCGTAGCTTTTTATTGAAAATCGGCGTGAGCGAAAAAACTGCCCTCATCGATTCCGAAGGCTTGGAACATCACGTTAGCGCCGAAACGCTTGAGTGCATGAAAAATTTTATCGCCGAGCATTAAAGGCTCTTATCATTTTTATCTGCTTCTTCCGTACAAAAATCAACTGTTGAGAATTTTTATAGAAAATAAAATTTAAAAATTAAAAAAATGATATTTTAGAGGAAATTTTGCGTTTTTATATGGAATAATTTAACGTTTAACTTTTTTATTCGTCTGATAACAAAGAATATTGTCGTTATAATGTGAAAAATCATGAATATTTTAACTTTGTGAGCTTTTTGCTGCACAGAAAAAATTAGGAGAAATTGGGAAAAATGAAAAAATTTGCAAAAATTATTATAGCACTTGCAATTTTGGGTTGTGCTTTTGCCTTTAGCAGTTGTGGGGATTCTTTTGAAGAGATACTTGCGCCAAAAGATATGTGGTGTAAAGATGTTATTGAATATGGTTCGGGGGAAGATGTAAGCAAAGTAAGATGCTATTTTTATTACGCAACAAAATCTACAGCTATGACACTTGCAAAAACTTCAACTGTTCTTGAACCAGGTTTAACGATTGCCGTAATTTCTATTGCAGACGATGGTAAAGTTCTTGATATTTTAGCTGGGAAGAAAGTTGTTATTAAAACTTTTAAAGAAGGTGTAAACTACAACGCAAATGGAGAAGAAGATTCTTCTGGAAAATTTTCTATGAGTTATCTTTTGTGGAATGGAATTTGCCTTTTTAATTCTGACATTCCTAAAACTAAGAGTAGCTCGACTCAAGAATATCTGGAAGATTTTACTAAATTTGACGGAACTTTTGACTGGTCAAAGATTACAAAAAAGTTTTTGATAAACAAATTGGTTGAATAGTTGTTTAAAAAATTTGCCTTGCGGGAAACTGCAAGGTTTTTTTTATTTTTTTAGAATTTGCCATTTGGCTTTTTTAAACTAAATCTTTTGATATTCAGCGAGTGCAGGATTTGTTTGTTTAAAAATAAAACTTAGCCCGGCATAGAGGGGCGCGAAGCGGTGCAGCGCACCGGAGCGTTTAGCGTAGCCCCGGCACGCCGGTCGAGTAAAGGATTGTGCTCCTTATCCGAATTTATTTTATGGACTTTCCGTTTACGGTTATTGTGCCGATTGTTGGAGATTTTCCTGTTGGAATTGGGATATCGCTCGACCCGCCTAAACCGTAGAGTATTATGCGGACTGTTATTGTTTCACCTTTTTCTACTGTTTTTGGCGATACAACTTTGTAACTTTTTTTGGTGCTGCGCACTGTTCTTGAGTCGTCGTCAAAGATGTTGCCGCGCTCGCCGCCTTTTAGCCACATTATCTGGCAGGCTATGTTGCCTGTGCCGTGATTTCCATAAGCAACTTCTACATCTGTTAAAATAAGTTTTTGTTTTGCTGTGATTGGTAAATCGATGTAGACTTTGTCGCGGCCTTTTATGTCTTCGCTGTAGTCGGAATATGTTAATGCTGCTTTTGCTACGTCCGAAGTTATTTTTCCTTGATTGTATGCCCATGTTCCTGAGGAAAGTATTGCGTTTTGTGCGGTAATAACTTCTGGTGCGTCGCCAATTCCTTGCAGAGTTTTTGTGCTTTCTACAGTTGAAAGCCAGGTTGCAGAGAATGAGCCTTCTTCTGGTTTTAAAATTTTGAGTTCTTTTTCGCCTTTTACAGCGTTTGAATCTTTTGCAGTTGCAATAACTTTTATAACGGTGTCTTGTGTTACGCTTTTCGCTTTTAAAAATCCGTTCTGGTTAATTTCTGCGGCATCTGTATTTGACACTGACCATGAGTATTCTGGGTTTGTTGGATTTAGCGGAGTTAAAACCGCACTCATCTGTATATTTTTTTTGCCCATAACTTCGTTCTTGTTTTTGTGCGATTTTACTTCGATTGCTGTTACAGGTCTTAAAGTAAGGCTTTCATCAGATTCTACAGTTATTTTTGAGATGTAAGTTTTTGCGTCTGCCGTTAAGGTAAAATCCGTTGCTCCTTCGTAAACTACATAATATTTGTCGATTGTTATTTCTGTTGAGCCGTTATTAAAGTCGTAAGCGGATTCTCCCTGATTTGTAGTTTTTATCGTTCCGTTGCCAGCATTCAAGCCTGTAACTTTTACTATTGCTTTTGAAACGAGTGGAACTGTGATTGAAGAACCAGCGTTTCCTACAAAATAAGATTTTCCTTGTTCTTGGGCAAAACCGTTTATTTTTAATGATGAGAGGTCGCTTTTTCCGTCAAAACTGTATACAATTTTTTTGCTTTCAACTTCGCCTTTTAAAAGCGAAGATGATTTATCTTTTGAAACTTTCCAACCGAGTTTTTCTGCAAGTTCTGTTGCGTTCCAGTTTGTGTCCAAATCTTTTCTGTATTTGTCGCTTAAAATGTCAAAATAGCGATTTAAAATTGCGTCGCGTCCTGCAAATTCTGTTTTTACTTCGCTCTCTGGAATAATATCGTTGCGTCCTTTTATTGACGCTTTTATGTTCTTTGCAGTTTTTGTGTCCATCTTCCAGCCAATTTTTGTGCGTTCTACGCCAGGTGCTGTAAGAGGAGTTCCTGACCAGACATCTTTTTCAATTCCGCTTGCTTTTGTGTTTATAAAAGCAAGCTGGTTGTAATAGCCAGAACTCCAAGGTGTGCGTCCAAAGTAGGTTTTTTGGTTAGTTGCACAACTTATGTTTGAATTAAAAATTACGAGTCCCTTGCCTGCGGTTGAGCCAATTTCCATTCTAGGAGCGCCAATATAAGAAGTATGTGCTGAATGTTTTTCGTCGTAATGTGAATAAATTTCGCATTCTTCAAAGAGCGCAACTTTTCCAGCAGACTCCATCCAAATAAAATCTGTGTCGCCTTCTACAAAGCATTTGTAAAACCATGTTTTTCCAGTCATTCTAAGAGTGTCTTGGGTGGATTTAAAAGAGCAGTTGTAAGAAGCAACCCAGCCTGTGCCGTCATAGCCAAGTGTTTCTGCCTGAGTGTTTGAACCTTTTACAGTTCCTCGAACATAAGTGTTGTGTAAAGTTAAATTTTCAAGAATTAAATTTCCGCTTCCTTCAAATTCAAAAAGACAGCGGCGTTTTTGTATTCCGCTTGCGCGAGTATTTAGCGAAAGGTCGCCGTTATTTGCTTTTGCAATTATTACATCGCTTCCGTATTTTTCAGAAGTTTCGCCCAAAAGTCTTACGGTTGCAGGCCCATTATAGTAAAGAACTTCTTCATAAATTCCTTTAGGAATACTTATTGTAAATTCTCCATCTCCTTTTATTCCGTCTAAAGCGTCTTGAATTGTTTTATACGAAGTTTTTTCGATTCCTGTCCCGGAAAGAGTTACAGCAGGAGCAGCACTCAATGCGCATATTGAGCTTAGAGCAACGGCAAGTGCAAAAAATTTTTTTAGCATAAAAACCTCCATAATTTATGTTTATACTTTATTTTACATGATTTTTATTGATTTGGACGATGTTTTATTAGGAAAAATAAGTTGTTTTTTATTTTGGGCGGCTTTTGCTTCATTACATTCCGCAAAAACGGGCTTTGCGTGGTTCGCTAACGCTCATCGTCCTCGTCGCTACGCTCCTGCGGTCGACGGCTTCGCCGCCACTCCAATCCCTGCCGCTGTGGACTCGCAGGCAAGATGCGGGGCTACAAGTAGACCCTTCCGCTTGTGCACTAAGAAACCTAATTTTTATAAAAAAATAGGATAGATTTTATAAAATATCGTAATTCTCCAAAAAAAAGAAAATTTACTGATTTTTCTTTGTTATTTGTAAGCAATCTTGATATTTATCTAAAAAAAAGTTCGTAAAAATCTCTTTTTTATCAATTTTTAGCATATTTTATAAATTCTTGCTAAATCTTTATAAAAATAATGGTCAATCTTTAAATTCAGACTAAATTTTGAAATTTCTAGCATATAAATTCAATAAAGTTTATTAAAACTTATATATCTTTACAGTTAAAAAGCCCTTAATCTTTATATTAGGTTAAAATTTTAGCCGTTTTGTTAGTAAATAAAAGAAAGAGGTATTTAGAAAAAGGAGGATTTTCTATGAAAAAATTATGGAAAGCATTTGCAATCTTTGCTGTAACCGCAATGCTTGGTTCTGCTTTTATCGCTTGTAAATCGGATGATAGCGGTGGTGGAGGTGGCGAGTCTGGTAGCCAACCAACTCCAAGTGGAGAAGGAAAAAAGATTACAGTTATCGATTCGAGCAATAACAATACAGATTTTGATACAATTCAAGCTGCGTTAAATTCTATTACTGATAGCGGTTCTTATACAATAAAACTTGGAAAAGGAACATACAACGAAAATTATATCAATTATAATGGTGCAGCTACAATAAAAATTATAGGTGATACATCTGAAAAATACGGTTCAGACGTAATAATAACTGGGCACGGTACAGCAATGGGACAAGAGCGCGGACGCGAATTGATTGAAATTCAAGGTACTGCAAACATCATTCTTGAAAATCTCACTTTGCTTAGCGACTACAGTCGAAAAGATCATCCTGGAGATGTTCAAGCAGAAGTTTTAGGATTCGATTCTACAGGAACACTTGCTGCATACAACTGTGCATTTAAAAGTCATCAAGATACAATGCGCACTACAGGAAAAACTTGGTTCTATAAGTGTTATGTAGAAGGTGATACTGATTTTATTTGGATGGAGTCTGCTGGAATAGTAGCACTTTACGAAGAATGTGAAATTGTATCTGTTTATGATGAATTTGCACCAACCCACGCTTCTTATATTCTTGCTCCTAGGGCAACTGTTGCAAATACACTAGGAAAGGGTGCTGTAATATTCAACTCTTCTATAAAAGTTACAGAAAATCAAGACACTTTCCTTTTCAGAAATCCTTGGGGAAATAACAACAACTACTATAACCAAGGAGCTTTTGTTGGTTGTAATGTAACTGGAACTTTAAATCCTGTTCTTGCAAAAAGTGCTGCAATGGGTACTTCTGATCAGCAATATATAGGCTGGAAAATTGATTCTACTTTTGCAACTGCTTATCCTTCAAAGATGGCTTCCGTTGGAACAATTTCCGATGACAATCTTTCAAAAGAATACAGTGGTCGTCGTGCAATTCTTAACAGAAATTACAGCATAAAAACAGGTGCTTTTTCAAAAGATGCTACAAACGCTTGGGATATTGATGCTCTTATCGCTTCTGCTGGATGGGAAGTTACTCCAGATACTTCTAAACAAGTTCTTGATGGAGAAACAGAAACTTCTTCAACGACTTATGTTCTTAACACTGCAACAGTTGCTGGAGTTACTGGAACAGGATTTGAACTTGAAAATGGAAAAACTCACTGGAAAGGAACTCCATCTTCTACAATTACATTCAATGTAACTGGAAAATGTACTGTTGCTGTAACTGGCTATTATGCAGGAAATGGAACTATAAAAGCTGGAACTCAAGGAGAATCTTTCTATAGTTTTAACAATGGTTCTACAAATAAGACAGAAACAAAAGAATATATCGTATATACACCTGGAACAAACACAGTAACTATAACTGCTACAAAAACATCTTATATTACAAAAATAGTTGTAATTTATGATGAAGCAATAACTTTTGTACCTGTAACAGCTATTGCAGTTTCTACTGCTGATAATACAGCAGAAATTGCTGGAAAAAAATCTTTGCAGTGTTCGGCTGTTGTTTCACCGTTTAATGCTTCTAATACAGATTTTTCTTGGTCTGTTTCTCCTGCAACTGCAGCGACAATTGATGAAGATGGACTTCTTACTGCTAACGATGTTTCTGCGGAAATAGATGTTACAATTACTGCAACAGCAAAAGACGAAAATGCTGCAATCGGAACTAAAATTGTAAAAATAGTTCCAGCTAGTGCAAGTGCTGTTGACTTTGTATGGTTAGATAACACAACAGGTAATTTTGCAGGTTCAACTTCTAATGCTGCAATCGCAACTGTAGCTAATTGTGTACCAAAGACAGAAAGCAATGGTGTTACAGGAACTTGGGCTTATAATGCTTCAAAACTTCCTGGCACTTGCAAAACTGGTATTACTCTTAGTGCTGCAGACACAGATCCACAAAAAGGTGAATGGTATGTTGAGTATCCAATTACAGCAGTTGTTGATATGAGAATTGACACTCTTAAAATTTACTGGGGAAATCCCGGAACTGGAAACTTACGTACCTATGTTACATTTGTAGACAATGCTGGTACAGAATCTGTCGTTTATGATGTTATGGACGAAACAGGAATTGTTCCTCGCAGTAGTGTAAATGATAACTCGACTTATAATATATACAAGGTTGTAAAGGCTGGCGAAACTGCAAAAGTTCGCGTTTGTATACACGGCCATAGAACTGTTAGCGGAGCTGAGAGTGTACAATCAATTTCGGGAAAATCTCCAACCTGGGGAAAAACCATTATATCTGCAGAAGCTGGTTCATTCCCTGAGGCAGGCAAGTCTTATACTTATAATCTATGTTTAGCAGAAAATTTGAAGGCTGCAGGTTCTACTAGCGACGGCTTACTTAGTTGGACTGGAGCAAATCCTGGTTCAGGACATGGATTAAACGGTGGTAAAGGAACTTTGAAAGTTGCTGGTACTGTAAAGATTTTTGTAGGACTTTGTAGATATGGGCAAGGAACTATTACAGTAAAAAATGGCGATACCGTAGTTACAACGTTAAATGTTGTAAAAATGACAGAGTGTTATGCAAAAGGAGTTGCAACTCCAGAATTTAAAACTGTTAATTCACAGAATTTTGTATACACAGGTGACCCTACAGAGTTGACTTTTGAATGGCCAAGTGGGTTGTATCTGGAAGGTATAAAAATGGGACCTAACGAATAATCTATAAAAAATAGATTATAGTTTGAAAAATTTTAGGGCGTCTAAGATTTCTTAGACGCCCATTTTTTTCCGAATAATCAGCGAGAAAAATAATTGTTTTAATTTGTATATACTTACGCCGTGCCAGAGCCATGCCGCAAGGCAGTGCGTAGCACCGAGCGTAGCGAGTGGCGGCGGGACGGTCGAGTAGAGTGGCTTCGTCCTAATTAATTTTTTTTATTGCAAAACATAGAACGATTTTATTTTTGTTTTGAGTCGTCGTCTTTTGTGGCAAAATAATGTGATTGTTGATTATGCTTAGAAAGGCTTCGAAACGCTTTTAGCAAGCGGCTGACACGATTTTTTTTGCCAGCAGACAAAGCTCTTCGAATTTTCCTTCGTTGATAAGGCTTTCTTTCATTATATTCGAGCCTATTCCACAACTACAGTAGCCTGAGTTTAAGAAATCTTTTATATTTTTTTCATCTACACCGCCAACTGCCATTAGAGGAACGTTGCTTATTGGAGCTCTGACTGCTTTGATATAGTCAAGTCCCAAATATCCTGCTGGGAAAACTTTTACTATGTCGGCTCCTAGATTCCATGCATTTTGAATTTCTGTAGGGGTCATTGCACCAGGAACGCAGATTAGACCTAGTTTTTTTGCTTCTGAAATTACGGCGGGATTTGTATCTGGGGCAAGTATAAAGTCTGATCCAGCTTCGAATGCAGCCCTTGCCTGTTCTACGGAAATTACCGTGCCAGCTCCTACGCACATTTTATCGCCTAAGGATTTTTTTACTGCGCTTATAGACTTTGCTGTGTCGGCGATGCAACTGTTTGACGATTGATTAAATGTAATTTCCAGACAAAAAATTCCACCTAAATTTATAGCCGTTGCTGCTTCAACAATTCTATCTGGTGAAATTTTTCGTGCGATTGAAACGATTTTTTTTTGTTTTATAAAAGAAAGTGCGTCCATTTATTTTACCTCTGCGTACTTAGTATTATTGATGAGGAAAATTGCGTCTGTCAATAAAACTTTGGGATAGGCTTGTCTAGCAGCTGTATTTATAGAATATTATGTCGACTTTTGCTAAAATCTTGCCTAGATAGGAGATGTCGCCTTTATGTATAATGTTTATTTTGATTCTGGGACTACAAATACTAGGATGTATGTATTTAATGATAAGGGAGAACTCGTTTTTAAGTCTGAAAAAGCCGTAGGTTCTAAGGATGCGGCTCTTTCTGGCGATAGAGATTTACTTTCTCGCGAGCTACATCATCTTTTGGAAAACTGTTGCGTCGAATCTAAAATTGACTGGAAAGATGTGGGTGAAATTTGGATGAGCGGGATGATAACTTCTCCTAACGGAATCGTAGAAGTTCCTCACATTACAGTTCCCGTAGACTTGCATAAACTTGCCCAAAATGTGTTTGTGTTTTATGAAAAAAAGTTTTTCAAAAAAGAAATTCATTTTATTCCTGGAATAAAAAGTCTTCCTGCTGAATGTAAAATAACCGCTGAAAATGTGGACAAAATAAATAATATGCGTGGGGAAGAAACAGAGATATGCGGAATTATGAGTTCTTTTTCTGCTTCAAAAGGGAATTTTATCTTTGTTCTGCCTGGTTCTCATACACAGGTTGCTGCTGTAAAAGATGGAAGTATTGTGAATATCGTTTCGACGATTACTGGCGAACTTTTTAAAGCTTTAAAGAGTCAGACGATATTGGCTTCCTCGCTTGAAGGTGAATATGAAAAAATCGATACCGAAATGGTTAGGCTAGGCTATAGGAATCTTCAAAACTATGGGTTTAACCGTGCAATCTATATAGCTCGCTCTTTGTTGCTTTTTACAGATTCTACTGCGGAACAACGGCATAGCTATTTGGAAGGGGTTTTAAATGGCGGAGTTTTACAGGCGATAAGTGCAGCTTTTGGTTTTAAATCAAAATCTGATACGGATTCTAAAAATCTAAATAAAGAGGAAGATAAAAACTGCGATTTAAAAAAAGTAGACGAACAAATCGATATGTATATTTGTGGTTCTGAAAACCAATTCCAGATATATAAAGCTATAGCGCAGGATTTTTTCCCTGAGTATTCTGTAAAGCAGATGGATTGCGGTAGCTTACCATTTTCCGTACTTGGCTATAAAGCGGTATCCGCGGAATACAAAAAACTAAGGTAAGTCGAATTTTTTCCGAATAACCAGCGAGAAAAATAATTGTTTTAATTTTTATAATACTTACGCCGTGCCAGAGCCATGCCATAAGGCAGTGCGTAGCACCGAGCGTAGCGAGTGGCGGCGGGACGGTCGAGTAGAGCGGCTTCGTCCTGATTAAATTTTTCCTTTGGTGGAAGGAATTTCGCCGTTTCTGCGTGGGTCTATCGAAACAGCTTCGCGGAGGGCTCTTGCGGCAGCTTTAAAAAGTCCTTCTATTTTGTGATGGTCTGAGCGGCCGCGGATTGTGTCCAAATGGATATTGCATTTTGCATTTGCGGAAAACCCCTGCCAAAAATCTTCAAAGCAGTCTGTTTGGAAAAGTTCTTGCGCTCCTTTTTCGTTTACGCTTACGAGTGGAATTCCTGTGAGTTTTGCATTGCATACGCAAAATGGTCTGCCACCAAAATCCACTGCAACCTGACTTGTCGCTTGTTTTCTCTCTTGTGTTGAGTCTTTTTCGATTGTTGTAAAATCGACTCCGCACCTTAAAAGGCTTTCGTCCATTGGGTAAATAAAATAGCCGGCTCGTTTTATTCCTGCGCAGTCGCCTAGTGCCATTGCAAAGGCTTGCCCCAAAGCGATTCCTGTGTCTTCTATAAGATGGTGCTGGTCTACGTCTAAATCTCCGGCGATTGAACCAGAAAGGTCAAAAAGTCCGTGCTTGCAAAAAGAATTTAACATGTGGTTAAAAAAACCGATTGGATTTTTAACCGTGCATTTTCCTGAACCATCCAGGTTTAAGGTGAGTTCTATCTGCGTTTCTTTTGTTTCGCGTTTTATTGTTGCTGTTCGTTCCATAGTTTTTCTTGTGCAAAATTCTATTATTGCATTACCTTTCTAAGCGCGTATTCCAAAATGTCTGTTGCGCCAAGTTGATGTAGTTTTGGAAGTAGTGTTGGAACTTCGCTTTTTTTGACTGCAATTTTTACAGCATAACCGCTGTCGCCAAAAAGTGGAGAAACCGTTGGGCTTTTCATAGAAGGAATGCCGCTTATTAAAGCGTCAAAATTCTCTTTAGAAACATTCATTTCTAACATTACTCGGCTTCTTGCCGCAAGAACTGCTTCGAATAACATTTTTAATTCAAGGATTTTTTGTTTTTTTTCAGGATTTTTTAGCGCGAGTTTTGAAGCGTACATCCTTGTCGAAGATTCCATTATAGTGTCGCAAATTTTCAAATTGTTTGCCCTAAGGCTTGAACCTGTCGAAGTGTTATCAATTAAAATTTGTGCGAGTGCCTGCTCGTTGTCCTGCACAAAACCTTCTGAAGTTCCCCAAGTTCTAAAAATTTTCCCATTAATTTTTTTTGATTGCACCCATTGCTTGCTCAAATTCTGGTATTCGGTTGCTATTGTGAGTGGAGTTTTTATCAATTTTTCGTAATCAACTGTTTCAGGAATCGCAACAACGATTTTTACGGGGTCAAAACCCAAATCCAATATTTCTTCAATTTCGTCTTGAACGGAATTTTCATAAACCCAATCTTTGCCAGAGAATGCAACATCTGCCTTGTTGTCTGCCAAAAGTGCGCTTGAAATTTGCGGTTTTACAACTTGAAACGCCAAATCCGGCTGATTTGTAATTGGATAATAAGTGCGCTCTGGAAGATAGATGGAAATTCCTACGTCTTTTAAAAGTTCAACTACAGATTCGTAAATTCTTCCTTTTGCAATGAGGATGTTAAGTTTTTCCATAGAAAATTCCTTTTGGGTCAAAACCCTACTTATAGATAAAAGTTTGATTGCAAACAAAAAAGCAACGCCAATTTTGGAGCCTTTTTCTTATATGATAAAGAAATATATGCTTAAATTCAATTAGAGTATTGATTTAGAAAATTTGGGCGACTTTTTGCTCCACTTTGTTTTGCAAAAACCGCGCTATCCGAAGTTCCGCCTTTTCGGCTACATTCGTAAGCAAAAATTTTTGTTTTGCTTTTAATTTGTGTAAAGCGAACATTTTTATGCAGATATTTCGCTCCGCTTAAATATGTAGTTTTGTATTGCTTACGAACTGGCGCTTTGCGCCAGCTTCTACTATCGCTGTCGCAAAATCAAACGCTAATCGATTAGGATTTTAGTATATTTTTCTGACCAAATCTATCATTTCGATTGCACCTAAAGCACAGTCGTAGCCTTTGTTGCCAGCTTTTGTGCCTGCGCGCTCAATCGCCTGTTGAATCGTGTCAGTTGTAAGAATTCCAAACATTACAGGCAAGCCAGTTCTTAAAGAAACCTGTGCAATTCCCTTTGAAACTTCTGCGCAAACATAATCGTAGTGGCTTGTTGCCCCACGGATTACCGCACCCAAACAGATTATTGCATCGTATTGTTTTGTTTCTGCAAGGCGCTGTGCTGCAAGAGGAATTTCAAAACTGCCCGGAACCCAGCAAAGAGAAATGTTTTCTTCTTTTACATCGTGCCTTAAAAGTCCGTCGCGTGCACCTTCTATCAATTTGCTAACGATAAATTCGTTGAACCTTGAAGCAACGATTGCGATTTTAATTCCTTCTCTGGAAACTAATTTTCCTTCAATGATATTCATAGATTTTCTCCCTTTTGGAAAACTTTTATGCAGCCGTTTGTATTAAATTTAACGGCAAAAATTGGAAAGTTTGCAACGCAAACTTGTTTACTAAAGAAAATGTCCCATCCTCACCTTTTTTGTTGTAAGGTAGCCAATGTCTTGTGGTCGTGTTGGAACGCAAAGAGCAACTCGCTGTGTTATTTCAATTCCGTTTTCTTTGCTGTTTATCTGCTTTATTTTGTCCGGATTGTTTGTCATGAGTTTTATTTTGTGTATTCCAAGCGATTTTAATATTTGAATTCCGCAGTTGTAATCTCTGGCATCTGCCGGAAGTCCCAGCGCAAGATTTGCGTCTACGGTATCCATGCCTTTATCCTGCAAAGCATACGCTTTTATCTTGTTTAAAAGTCCAATTCCTCGGCCTTCCTGTCGCAGATAGATGAGAACGCCTTTTTTTTCTTCTGCAATTTTTTTCATGGCGGCATCAAATTGATCTCCGCAATCGCACTTTAATGAAGAAAAACAATCTCCTGTAAGGCATTCGCTGTGGACCCTGCACAAGATGCTTTCGTTTCCGCTTATATCTCCCAAAATTAAGGCTGCATGTTCTGTGCCTGTTATCTTGTCTGCAAAACCTACAATTTTAAAATCACCATATTTTGTGGGCAGTTTTGCTTCTGCAACTTTTTCTACGATTGGTTCGGTCGCTTTTCTGTATCGTATTAACTGCTCGATTGAAACCAGTTTTAATCCCCATTCCTTTGCCAGCTTGGAAAGTTCTGGAAGGCGAGCCATTTGTCCGTCTGCACTCATTATTTCGCAGCAAAGCCCTGCTTCTTCAAGCCCTGCAAGCCTGCAAAAGTCCACAGTTGCTTCTGTATGACCGGTTCTGACAAAGACTCCGCCATCTTTTGCTATTAACGGAAACATGTGTCCGGGTCTTCTAAAATCACCTGGTTTTGAATTTTTATCTACCAATTTTTTTGCTGTAAGCGAGCGGTCATAGGCGCTTATACCTGTTGATGTTTCAATGTGGTCTATGCTAACGGTAAAAGCGGTTTCGTGATTGTCTGTATTGTTCGAAACCATTGGATCTAGTTCAAGAGAGCGTGCAATTTTTTTGCTTATTGGCATGCAGATTAAGCCTTTTGCGTTTGTTGCCATAAAATTTACGATTTCGGGACTTGCAAATTGAGCTGCACATATCAAATCGCCTTCGTTTTCGCGATGCTCATCGTCGGTCACCATTATCATTTTTCCATTTTTTAGATCTTCCAGTGCTTCTTCTATCGTGTTAAATGTGTTTTCCATCTTATACCTCTTTTTTTTCGTGAATCTTAAAAATTGATTTCTTATTCATCAATGAAAACTCGTAAATTCTGTCATAAAAGATTGCAAGTTTTGTTCATCATCTTTTTTTTGATTTTTATCCCAATTTAAAAGATGTTCTATATATTTACCAATCAAGTCGCATTCTATGTTAAGAATTTGCCCCGATTTTTTTTTGCATAAATTTGTATTTTGCCAAGTGTGCGGAATTACTGCTACTGTGAACAAAGTTTTTTCGCCTTCCGTTTCCACTCCAGAAACTGTAAGGCTTATTCCGTCGAGACAGACAGAGCCTTTTTCTATTATATAGCGACCAAATTTTGACTCGACCGAAAGTTTTATGTTTACGGCATTTTCTTCTTTTGTGGAACTTATAAAACGCGCAGTTGTATCCACGTGTCCGCTCACTATGTGGCCGCCGAATCTTCCGTCTGCTTTCATTGCGCGCTCAAGGTTTACAATGCTTTCTGTGCTTAAAAGAGAAAGGCTTGTTCTTCTAAAAGTTTCTGGTGTTACATCTGCGTCAAAATCTTCCTGAGTTTTTTTGCTCACCGTAAGGCACGCTCCATTTACTGCGACGCTTTCTCCAATTACGAGCTCTTTTGCAAACGAGCAAGAAATTTTTAAGATTAGCGATGTCGTGTTTTTTGCGATGGATTTTACAATTCCTGTTTCTTCTACAATTCCTGTAAACATCATTCTTCTCCGCAGTCTTTAAGCGTGTATTTTAAAAGTATATCATCTTCAAAAAATGAAACTTCAGGCTTACCTAAATTTATACATTCGTCTGGGAATTCAATTCCTTTGTTTTTTACAGGAGAAAAAATTGATTTTCCGTCGTTGCCAAAAATTTTTGGCGCAATATAAGCGTGAACTTCTTGAACAAGATTTTTATCGTCAAAAAATAAACTTGCGTTCAAAGTGCCGCCGCTTTCTACCAAAATTGAATCTATTCCAAGTTCTGCAATCGCAGAGAGAATTTTTTTTATCGGCAGATGTTTTTCTTTTGCGGGATTTTCAACTTGTATTATTTTTGCCCTAAGTTTTTCTAATTCATTTTTTTTTGCCAAAATTTGTGCATCAACTTTATTTTTATCACAAAAAATTATCAGTGGAACTTGTTTTGCAGTTTGCACCAGCTGGCTTTGCAAAGGAATTTGAAGGCAAGAATCCAATACAATTCTAGTCGGCTGCCTGTATTCGCCTTTTTCGTTCAACCGCACAGTAAGAAGCGGATTATCTTTTTTTACGGTTTCTATGCCGGTCATAATTGCCATAACATTTGAGCGAGTTTTGTGAACATTTTTTCTTGCTTGGCTTCCTGTAATCCATTTGCTGTTTCCCTTATAAGTTGCGGTTTGCCCGTCTGCGGTCATAGCATATTTTACAATTACATAAGGCATTTTTGTTTTTATATAATGAAAAAAAACTGGATTTATTGAATCGCATTCCTCTTTTAAAAAATCGAGTGTAACTTTTATTCCTGCATCCTGTAGAGTTTTTATGCCTTTTCCGTTTACAAGCGGATTTGGATCGCGGCTTCCAATAAAAACTTCTTTAATTCCTTCTTCAATTATCGCCTGTGTGCAAGGTGGCTGACGGCCTGTGTGGCAGCAAGGCTCTAAAGTAACAAAGAGTGTAGCACCTTTTACATCCACATTATTTTCTTTTGCATTTTTAAAGGCTTCTCGTTCTGCATGTAAACTACCAATTTTTTTATGATAGCCTTCTGCAATTATTTTGCCATTTTTTACGATTACCGCTCCAACAAGCGGGTTTGGATTTGTAAAGCCTAAGCCTTTTTTTGCAAGTTCTATGGCTTTGTGCATAAACTCTTCGTTTGTCATAAAATAGTTTTATATCAAACTATTTTTACTTGCAATAGGATTTCTTGTTATATAAAAAGAAATTTATAAAAAATTAAGTATGCATTAAGCATATAGATGTATTCTCTCTAACTAAATTAAAATTCTTGGCATAAAAATAATATTTTTGTCGACAAATTTCTCGTAACGCTAGTATAAGGGGTCTGTAAATTATGAAGGTTACTATAAAAGTAAAACTTGGCATTTTGGTTATAGGGTTGATTTTGTTTTCTGGTCTTTCTATTGGAGTGGGAATGTTTATGATTTCCCAAAGAGCCTTAAAAAAGTCTGTTAAAAATCATATGGTAGAAATTACTTCAAATGTTGTAAATATAATACGCAACAATAACGATTCCGAATTTAAGCTATTAGAAAATTTAGCGGCTCTGCATATTTTTAATTCAAATAAGGCAAGTTTAGAAGAAAAATGTGAAGCATTGCGTGATATTGCCAGGAAATTCCCAAATCGTTATGAAAATATTATTTTTATCGATAAGGAAGGAAATACAATAATTTCTGACGGACAGCGAATAAGTCGCCCTAATTCTGATTACTTTAAAATTCCCATCACAGGCAAACGCTATGTTTCTAAGCCTCAGGTTATAGATACCGTGAGAAAGGGACAGAGTTTAATGTTTTATTCAGTTCCTGTTTACGATTATGATAATAAAATAATTGGGGTAATAGTTTCTGTTGTTCTTGGGGATATGTTGGAAGAAACTGTAAAAAAAATAGATATAGGTGATGGATATCACCCTTATATTTTAGATATTGAAACAAAAACCCTTATTAGTAATGCAAACGGAAACAGAACTGCAAACGGAAATAGCATAAATGAAATAGATAAAAATTCCAGCATGTATAAATTCTTAAATGAGGCCTGCTCTGGAAAAACTGGCAGTGGTATCTTTGTCGATACTTTTACCAATAAAAAAATGGGTGGCGTTTACAGACCAATTGGCGGAGATTGTTCTTGGGTGGTTTTCTGTAGTGCACCCTACGATTATTTTTTTGCAGATTTAAATACCCTTGCGCGTACAGCGATTATCCTTACTGTTATAGTCATTCTTATAGGTTTTGCTTTAACAATGCTTGTTGTAATTATGACTAGTCGTCCACTTATTTTTGTAAAAAACAGCATAAACGAAATCGCAACAGGACACGCAGATCTTACAAAAAGAATCAAAAACTTCTCTAATGATGAAGTTGGCGATGTTATAAAGGGCTTTAATAAATTTACAGAAAAATTGCAGGCGATGATTATCAGTCTAAAAGGCGTTAGTGGAAACCTTGCGCAAGCAGGAGAAGACCTAAACGCAAGTACGCAGGATGCAACAAGTTCAATCACACAAATTCTTGCAAATATAAATTCTGTTCATGGTCAGATAAACAATCAGGTTGACAGTGTAGACGAAACTGCAGGTGCGGTTAACGAAATTGCATCCAATGTTGCTTCGCTTGAAAAGATGGTCGAAAATCAAACTGCAGGTGTAAATCAGGCATCTGCCGCCGTAGAGCAGATGATAGGAAATATCGACTCTGTAAATAAATCTATGGATAAGATGGCTGCTTCATTCGCAGATTTGCAAAATCGTGCAAAAAGCGGTTCAGAATTGCAGTTAAATGTAAACGATAAAATTGAATTGATACGAAACCAATCGCAATCTTTGCAGGAAGCAAATGCCGTTATATCGTCCATTGCAGAACAGACAAATCTTTTGGCTATGAATGCGGCAATAGAAGCGGCGCATGCGGGCGAGGCAGGAAAAGGTTTTTCTGTTGTTGCTGATGAAATTCGAAAACTTTCGGAAACTTCAACGCTTCAATCAAAAACGATTGGCGAGCAGTTGCAGGGAATTCAAGAATCAATTCAAACAGTTGTAAATGCAAGCCACGATTCTAGCGATGCATTTATGAGCGTTGCTGGAAAAATCCAAGAAACAGATGAACTTGTAAGACAGATTCGCTCTGCAATGGAAGAACAGGCAACAGGTTCTCAGCAAATAAATGAGGCCCTGCACGCTATGAATGACAGCACGCTAGAAGTTCGCATGGCATCAAAAGAAATGAGCGAAGGCAATGCGCAAATTTTAAAAGAAATCCAACTTTTGCAAAATAGTTCATCTCTTATGAAAAATAGCATGCAGGAAATGGGTGTTGGTGCAAAAAAGATAAATGAAACAGGTTCTGCGCTTTCTCTGATTTCTAAAAAAATGGCGGATTCTATAAAGCAAATGGGCGACGAAATAAATTTGTTTAGAACTTAATTTTATCTGTCGAATATATTTGCCGAAAATCATTTTATGAGCGAAGAACTTTTTGAAAGAACTCAACTGATTTTTGGCAAAGAAAAAATGCAAAAACTTTCGCATGCTCGTGTCATCGTATTTGGAATCGGTGGTGTTGGCAGTTATGTTGTGGAGGCACTTGCACGAGCAGGAATTGGATTTTTGGATATAGTCGATGATGATAAAGTGTGTTTTTCAAATATAAACCGTCAAATTTATGCTTTGCATTCAACAGTCGGCAAAAACAAGGTTGATGTTGCAGAACAAAGAATTTTAGACATAAACCCAGACTGCAAAGTCGTAAAGCATAAAGTCTTTTTTTTGCCAGAAACATCGGCTCAATTTGATTTTTCTTGTTACGACTATGTCGTGGATTGCATAGATACGGTAAAAGGGAAGATAGAAATAATCCAAAAGGCGCAAAAGGCAGAGGTTCCTGTTATGAGTTGCATGGGAGCAGGAAATAAAATTGAACCTTCGCTCTTAAAAATTGCAGATATTTACAACACGAGTGTTTGTCCGCTTGCAAGGGTTATGAGAGCGGAATTAAAAAAGCGTGGTGTAAAAAAATTAAAATGTTTGTATTCAACAGAAACTCCGATTCGCCATCAAGAAACAGAAAAAAGAGTGCCAGGCAGCAATTCTTTTGTTCCTCCGGTTGCCGGGCTTTTAATTGCTAGCGAAGTGATAAAAGATTTAGCAGGATTTTAATATCGTCTTTAAAGAAAATAAAATTATTCACAGAAAAAACAAAAAACGCTACCTAAAAAACTAAATCAGGCAGCGTTTTTTATTTACTATAACATTCAAGTTAAATGCTTTCATAAAGGATGATTTTGGAAAATCTCGTATTTTCATCCTTTTATTTTTTAGAAAACAGTAACAACTTCTCCGTTTGGATATTTTTTGGAGATAAAATCCTTTACTTTCTGGCTTTTGAGCGCTTTTATAAGTTCTTGAATTGCAGGTTTGTTTTCGCTTCCAGCTTTAACGGCAATTACATTTACATAAGGCGATGAAGAGCCTTCAATAAAAAGCCCATCTCGCTTTGCAGAAAGCCCTGCCGGGAGAGCGTAATTTCCGTTGATAACTGCTGCATCCACATCGTTAAGAACTCTCGGAAGAGAAGCGGCTTCGATTTCCTTAAATTTAAGTTTTAAAGGATTATTTTTTATATCGATTGGAGTTGCATCAATTCCTGCTCCAGCTTTTAAAGTGATTAAACCTGCTTCCTGCAACAGAAGAAGTGCACGAGCCTCGTTTGTTGGGTCATTTGGAATTGCAACTGTAGCCTTTTTCTTAAGGTCTTTAAGATTCTTAATTTTGTTAGAATAAACTGCAAATGGCTCAACGTGAATTCCAGCCGCATTTACAAGGTGGTATCCTCTTTCTTTATTAAAAGAATCGAGGTAAGGAATGTGCTGGAAATAGTTTGCGTCTATGTCGCCAGATTCAACAGCATCGTTTGGCGTTACATAATCCGTAAATTCTATAACCTGCAAGTCGATTCCCTTTGCTTTTAAATCGTCTTTTACAAGATTTAAAATTTCTGCGTGAGGTTCTGGAGTTGCTCCAACTTTAAGAACGGTCTGTGCATTTACTGCAACTGCTGCAAGAAATGCAAGTGAAAGACTTAAAATCTTTTTCATATTTTTCTCCTCGCTGTCTTAATTTTACAAAGTCAGCGTAATAAGATAAGTTCGCAAGGCAAACTTTTTAATTACCTATAGATATACTAGGTTGAAAATATTTAGTCAACAGTTTTTTTTATAAATCTAAATTATATAATCAAAACCATTAAATTCTCGATTTTTCTTTGCGATTTTTTCAAGCGTTATACTGTCGACGTATTTGTTTACGGCGTTGTCAAATCCTTGCCAAAAAGCGTCGTTCCCAATATTTGATACGGTTTTTCCCTCTGTGCTTCCTTTTGGATTTAAGTCTCCTTCCATTGCGCGCAAAATTTCTCCAGCGGTGTATTCTTCAGGACTTTTAGAAAGTTTATAACCGCCGTTATTGCCTCTTAATCCTGTTACAAGCCCTGCCTTGCTGAGTTGCATTAAAATCTGTTCCGCATATTTTGGGCTTAAATTGTGCCTGTGGCTCAATATTTTTAGAGCAATATATTTTGTTGGGTCTTGGTCGGCTAAGTCCGTCATTAAAAGCAAGGCATACTGTCCTTTTGTAGAAATTTTAAGCATTTGTACTCCAGCTATAAGATTAGAAACTTTAGGCTAAAACTCTTCTCCTGCGTTTCTATAGGATTTTAGTAGATTCTTGCGATTAAGTGTATAAGATTTTTCTAATAAGGTCTTTCAGAATATTTAAATGTGTAGTTTGCTACGGTAAATTTGCCTATAAAACGGCTTAAAAAGGCAAGAATTTTCCATTTTGCAAAGGTGATTATTATTTTTTTGCCAGAAATAGATTTTTTTATACAATCTCGCACAACTTTCTCTGGCGATTTTCCGTGCCAGACCAATTTTCGTTTTCCATTGCTTGCGATGTTTGCAAAATTTGTGCTTACGCTTCCGGGGCAAAGTGCACAAACTTTTATTCCTTTTGGTTTTAATTCTGCTGCTAAAGCGACTGTGAACGAAAGCACATACGCTTTTGTTGCTGCATAAACTGCAAAATTTCCAAGTGGCATAAAGGCGGCCAAAGAAGCAACATTTATTATGTAAGAATCTTTTGCCATAAATTTTATGCTGAATCCGCAAATACCAGTCAAAGAAGTGCAGTTTAAATCTATCATCGACAATTCTCGTTCGGTAGAAGTTTCTTCAAAAGGACCGTAAGTTCCAAAACCAGCATTATTTATGAGCCGTTCAATTTCAAGCGGAGAGTCCTGCATTTCTTTTTGCAAAATTTCGTTAAAGCCAAAAGCTCCTTGTTTTCCTGCTAAATCTATTGCAAAAACCTTTACAACGATTTTGCCGTTATTTCCGCTAAGAGATTTTGAAATTTCTGTCATGGCATCTTTTGAACGTGCTAAAAGCCATATTTCTCTTGGTTCAGAAAGTTTTTCGTATAAGTTAAAAAGTTGAATTGCAAATTCTTTTCCTATTCCAGAACTTGCGCCAGTTATTACAGTTATTTTTCTCATAAGCAAATTGTATCATGTATTTTAGCGTGCTTTAAATAAAAAAAAGGACTGCCCTTCATTTTTGGACAGCCCTATAATTTAATTGCAGTCGGCAATATTTTTTTTCGTAAGTCGCGGAGATTTACGCAAAATTTCTCCGGATTACCCTAAAACGTGTTCCATCTTATGCCAAAAGTTGTGTTGCAAGATTTTCTAATTGCTTTTTATTTTCTTCTGTCATAGTAATCTTGATTGTAACTTTTTCTGGCAAAATAGAAAGGTCTTTGCAAGGCTCTAAAAGTGTTGTCATTGTTTTTGCCGCAGATGGAGCCCAGGTTCCGTTTTCAACAAAGGCAACCATTCTTTTCTGGAAGTTACGGTGTGCAAGGTGTTCAATAAATTCTCTCATCTTTGGGAAAACACCATTGCAATACGTCGTAGAAGCTAAAACCAATTTGCTGTATCTAAATGCATTCGCAATCGCTTGAGCGGTATCTTCTCTTGCAAGGTCTGCAATTACAACATTTTTGCATCCTTTTTCATGCAAAATTTTTGCCAACAATTCTGCAGCTTTTTTTGTATTTCTATATACGGAAGTATAAGCAATAAATACTCCGTCTTCTTCGGGCGCATAAGAAGACCAAATATCATAAGACTTTACGTATTCGCCTATATTAGAATCTAAAACTGGTCCGTGGAGTGAACATATTTTTTTTATTTCAAAAGCAGGAAGTTTTTTCAAAACCGCCTGAACAAACTGACCAAATTTTCCTACGATTGCAAAATAATAGCGACGTGCTTCGTCTTTCCATTCTTCATTTGAGCCTTCTTCTATTGCACCAAATTTTCCAAAACCATCTGCCGTAAACATAACTTTTTCAGAACTTTCGTAACCCATTATTACTTCTGGCCAGTGAACATTTTGTGCGGTAATAAAGTTAAGGCAATGTTTACCAAGTTCAAGCTTTGAGCCTTCTCCTACAACAACCTGCTTTTCAGGAAAGTCTGTAAAAAACATATTTTTCATCATTGTAAACGCAACTTTAGACGCTACAATTTTTGCTTCAGGATAGCATTCAATGAATTTCATTATGTTGCTTGAATGATCCATTTCCATGTGATGCACAACTAAATAATCGGGTTTTCTATCTTTTAAAACTTCTTTTAAATTAGCAATCCACTCGTCACCAAAATCCGCATCAACGCTATCTAAAACGGCAATTTTTTCGTCCAAAATAACGTAAGAATTATATGACATACCTTTCGGGCAATCGAACTGACTTTCAAACATTATATGTTTTTTGTCGCTAACGCCCACATATTTTATTGAATCTGAAATTTCCATACCTTATCTCCAATAGTATTATTTTAACATCAATTTACCTTTATTCTAGGATTACTTCAAATGTTTTTAAAATAAAAAAATGATAAAACTTTTAAGAGTGGAGAAAGAAATGAGATTTTTTTAGAATTTTTTGGGGCTACCCTTCGGGTCGGATGTTCCACCCTTCCGCTTCGCTTCATTTGCAGATGGCAGCCATAAGGTTTTGCCGTTGGCTGCCATCTGCAAACTGCGGGGTTCCATATCCTAGCCCGTTATTTTTTTGCAGACCAAAGTCCGTGCAAATTACAGTAAGCGTAAACTTCAAAATTTTCTTCAGGGTTACCTACAGTAAAACTTGCTTTTGGTGCTTCGCCAGCTTTTAAAGTTTTTACTCTAAAGCCTTCGCTGTCTACAATACCAATCCATTCTATAAAGTGTATTTCTTCCATAGGATGCAAAACTGAACCAACTGTTACTTCAACTTTGTTTCCACTTACGCTTGCAACAGGAACATGTTTTTCAACTGCCCCATCTGTTGCTCCTGCTTTTAAAAGGCTCATCTCTTCGCCACAACAAACACTTGGTGTGTTTGCGGAATTCAAAAGAGCAATAACTTTTCCACACTTTTTACATTTAAAGAATTTAATTTCCATAAGACTGTTTCTCCTTATTAAATCTATTTTAATTCTCTTTAATCAAAAATATAAAGTAAAAAAAATTAATTGTAAATAGTAATAAGTCCTAATAGCAGTAAGATTTACAGTAAAGTTGAAAATAATCTTAAAACCCTATCAGAAAAAGACATAAAATGTTTTTTTCTCTTTTTATATTTTTCTGAAACATCTGCAGAAACTTTAAAAATTGAATCAAAATCATCCTTAATCGAAGAAATTGCTCCTGTTTTGTACATTAAAACTCCGTTTTCAAAATTGTGATGAAAACTTCTAAAATCCATATTTATCGTTCCAACTGCTGCAAGGCTGTCGTCTGCGAGCATCTGTTTGGAGTGTATAAATCCTGGACTGTATTCGAATATTTTTATTCCTGCGGCAATTAATTCGCTGTAAAAAGAGCGAGTCAATTTATAAATTAACTTTTTATCAGGAATTCCAGGAGTTACAATTCTTACATCAACACCACGCAATGCTGCCAAAAAAAGTTCTCTTTTCATTTCGTCTCCCAAAATAAGATACGGTGTTGTTATGTAAACATAGTTTTCTGCCCATTTTATTATATTCAAATAGACGTTTTCGCCTGTGTAAGAATTGTCTAAAGGTGTGTCCGCATAAGGTTGAATAAATCCGTCGCTACTTGAATTTTTGTATTTGGAATTTTCAAAGTATGAAGATAGGTTTTCAATTTTTTTTTCGGAAGAATTCCACATTTCAAGAAAAAGTTGAGTAAAAGTGTTTACGGCGGTTCCTCGTATTTTTAGACCGCTATCTTTCCAGTGTCCGTAAGGGCTTGTGTAGTTAAAGTATTCGTCTGCTATGTTATAGCCACCTGTAAAGGCAACTTTTTCGTCTATTATCATCATTTTTCTGTGGTCGCGATTGTTCATAAAAAGGCTTATAAGCGGAGAAACTGAATTAAAATCCTTACAGCGTATGTTTAAAGCTGCCATTTTTTCTGTAAATTTTCGATTTATAAAACCTATGCTTCCAACATCATCGTATAATATTCTTACTTCAACTGCGTCTTTTACTTTTTGCTCTAAAATTTTTAGCATTTGAGAAAAGGCTTTTGCATCTTCAATTGCGTGATATTCAATAAAAATAAATTTTTTTGCCAACCTAAGCGCTTTTAATTGTTCTAAGAAACATTCGGTTGTGTTGCCGTAAAATTTTGCGTATGTGTTTATGAATGCTGGAAAGTGTTCGTTTTTTGAAAGGTAAAAAAATTGATTTGCAACACGTTTGTCTAATTTTTCAATTTCGTTAATAACTGAGCTGTCAGATTGAAAAAATCTTTTTACTTCTCGTTTTGTCTTGAGAGTATTTAATCTTACTTTTTTTGACTGATGGTTATTTTCGCTTAAAAAATATAGGCTTATTCCTATAATCGGAAAAACTAAAATTAAAATTATCCAAGGAACTTTTAGCGAAATGCTGTAATTTTGTTTGTTGTAAACGTGAATTATTAGCATTGCAACAAGTATGTCTGTAGAAACTGCGATAAGTGTTGAATATTGTTCAAGACGATGGCTTAGAGACCAAAGCCAAAAAATCTGAATCCCAAATGAAATAAAAGTTACAACAAGGCGAAAAATTCCACCACGCGAAAACCTTTTTAATCCTTTAAGCATATTTTAATAATATAGAATAAAATCGATTATTGTAACCGCGATTTTTTTTGTTTTTTATTTACTCGCTGAATTTTTGCTCTTTGAATTTTTTTCCGTAAATTTTTAATGCAGGCAACTCGTATAAAAGCATTGCAGTCCAACCGGCAAGGCAGGCAAGAGCAATACCTATAATTCCTCGGGAAGTTTCAAATTTAGAAGCAAAGATACTTGCAAGTATATAACTGAATGCAACTCTAAAAACTATCTGTGAGGTTGTTGCAATTACAGTAACTTTCATTATTCCAAGTCCTCTAAAAAATCCCTGGATGCCGTTTGTTGTGGCTGGAAGTATGTAAAGGAGAGACATAACTAAAAGATATTCTTTACCTAAACTTATTACGCTTACTTCATTTTTTGTTGCAAACAATGTTATAAGCGGCTCTCTCATGAGAAATACAAATATACCTATAAAAAGGCCATACACCCATTCTATAAGCATTCCTTTTTTAAATCCTTTGAGCATTCTTTCTTTTTGATGTGCTCCTTTGTTCTGTGCCATAAAGGTTGTTATAGTGTGTCCTATGCTTTGTGCTGGTTGATAGCAAAAATCGTCTATCTTTGAACCTGCATTGAACGTTGCAATTGCGTCTGTTCCAAGTGGATTTACTGCACTTTGGATTAAAAGTTTTCCGACATAAAGCACTATTTGCTGTAACGCTGTTGCCCAACTATAATTTAATGTGCTTTTTACTAATTTTTTATCAAAGATGAATTCTCCTCTTCTTATTGCAAGCATAGGCTCTTTTAAATATATGCTGGTTAAAACCAAAGTACAACTTACTGCTTGACTTAGGACAGTTGCATAAGCAGCTCCCTTTATTTGCATATTTAGCACAGCGACAAAAACGTAATCTAAAATTCCATTTAAAATTGCACTTATTCCAACACAAATTATTGGAGTTTTGCTGTCGCCAACGGCTCTAAGTGCAGCTGCAAAAACATTGTAAAAAAAAGTAAAAACCAGCCCTAAAAAAACTATTCGAAGATAATGCGAAGTAGTTTCTATCAAATCTTGAGGAGTTCTTATTGCCATCAATATATGTTCAACAAATATGTAACACAAAATACTTACAAAAAGTGTAAACGAAAAACCTATTACTATAGTTGTGCTTATTTCTTTCTTTAATTTTTGTTCATCTTTTGCGCCGTAAAATTCACTCATTAAAATTCCAGCTCCAAGACATATTCCAACGATAAAGAAAATCATTATGTTCATAACAGGATTTGCAATTCCAACTGCTGCTAAACTGTGTTTTCCAGAAAAATGGCCGAGTATTATTGAGTCTACGGCATTATATGTTAATTGAAAAAAATTCCCCAATATCATCGGGATTGCATAGGTCACAAGATGTTTTGTCACCGGGCCTGTTGTCATATCTTTCATATTTTGCCTCGATTATTTAAAATTATAGAACTATTGAACTAATGCGACAAGTTAAGTGTTTGTTGAGGAAAGACCTTAAAATATTGATTGCTATAAAAATAACGTTTAATTAATTGCGCCTATAAAAAAAACGCCATAATCTTGTAATAAGACAAACTTTTTGAGGAGAATATGGACATATTCCTACAGGCCGTTGTAAACGGCATCTTAATCGGCGGCTTTTACTCATTGATGGGTATGGGTCAGAATGTAATTTTTGGGGTTATGAAAATCATTAATTTCTGTCATGGCGAAATGCTTATGATAGGAATGTATTTGACTTTCGTATTTGCAAATCTCGGAATCGATCCTTATGCGGCAATCCCTCTGGTTGCCCTGTGTACTTTTGGAATTGGAGCGCTAGTTCAACATACGCTCATAACGCCTTCCTTGGGAACACACAGTTTTACAAACCTTTTATTTTTGACAGTAGGGTTGGGACTCCTATACCAAAACGTAGCATTAGTAATTTTTTCTTCGTTAAACAGAACAATTGTTACATCTTACAGTGGAATTACACTTCACCTTGGTCCTGTTTCAATTTTACTTCCAAAGCTTGTAAGCCTTTTAACTTTGATTCTGATAACTTTTTCACTTTTTGTCTTTTTAAAATATTCTAAAATTGGAAAAATGATACGCGCTGTTTCTCAGAATTCTATTGGTGCAGGCGTAGTTGGAATTCCCGTAAAACGAATATACATCTTTACGTATGGTCTTGGTTGTGCTCTTGCAGGTGTTGCAGGCGATTTGTTGACACTTTTCTATGTAATAAATCCAACGGTTGGTGCTCAATTCAGTTTTAAAGCTCTCATCGTTGTTGTTGTTGGCGGATTTGGTTCTATTCAAGGTGCATGTATAGCAGGAATTGTCTTAGGTCTTATGGAAACCATGAGCAGTTTAATAATAGGACCTACATATCGCGATTTAACTGTTTTTGTTACTTTCATAATAATTTTAGTTGTCCGCCAAGTCATAATAATGAGGAGAAGATAAGATGTTTACTTCTTTAACTACTTATAAAAAACGCCGTTTAATTGCACTTTGTGCATTTTGCGCTTTACTTTTGCTTTTACCAGTTTTGTTTGCAGGAAATCCGTATGTCGTAAACGTTTTTATCGTAATATTTTATACTACTACAATGTCGCTTGCATGGAATCTTTTGGGTGGAATGACTGGACAGAATTCACTTGGACATGCAGCCTATATGGGACTTGGTGCTTATGTTGCCTGTCTTTTTATGGTAAAAAGCGGAATGAACCCTTGGCTTACGATTCCAATTTCTGTGGTTTTTGTAGGCTTGATTGCAGGTGTTATTTTTTATCCTTGCTTTCTTTTGAAAGGTCCATATTTTACGCTCGTTTCCATAGCTTTTGGCGAAACGATAAGACAGTTTATGCTCAACTGGGATTATGCAGGAAAGGCGATGGGAATTCCTCTTCCGTATGGGGATCCTTCATTTGCACAGTTTAGATTTCATTCAAAAACACCATACTATTACATTGCACTCGTGATGGTTATCCTTGTCTATCTTTTGATGAAAAAAATAAATAATAGCAAACTTGGATTCGCTTTAAAAACGATTAGAGAAGACGAAGACGTTGCAAATGCAATAGGAATAAAACCTATGAAATACAAGGTTATAGCCTTGGTTATATCAGCAATGATTGCGGCTTTGGTTGGGTGTTTTTATGCAAATTACAACAGATATATCGATTGTGATCTCATGTTACAATCATTTTCGACAGAATTTATTTTGCCTGCTGTAATTGGCGGTGCTGCTTTTGTTGAAGGCCCTTTGGTTGGTGGAATAATACTTTTAACCTTGAGCGAATGGCTTAGAAATAAATTTGGTGGAATTTTACCAGGCATAAATCTCATCCTTTACGCTATAACCCTTCTTTGCATAATAAGATTCAGGCCAGTTGGAATTTTGGGCTGGTACAATAAGAGCAAAGCAAAACACTGGATTGACCGAAAAATCTTTGGTCTAAAAGATGAGCAGGAGGTTCAACAATGAGCGACTTACCGATTATCAAAGTTGAACATATAACAAAAAACTTCCGTGGATTAAAAGCGGTAAATGACCTTTCTTTTGAAATTGAAGAAGGAAAGATTACTGGAATGATAGGTCCAAACGGTGCCGGCAAATCTACGACTTTTAATATGATTTGCGGTTATTATCCGCCAAGTTACGGACATATTTTTTACAAAGGAAAAGACATAACTCTCTGTAAACCTTACGAATATACAGATATGGGAATTGCAAGAACGTTCCAGATTATGAAGCCGCTTTCATCTCTTTCTGTTTTGGAAAATATCGTTCCAAGTGCATTCTTTGGAAAGAATAAGGCAAAAAATCTAAAAGAAGCAAAAGAAATTGCAGAAGAAATTTTGGAATTTACGGGGCTTTATTCTAAAAGAAATTTGATTGCGGGCGAAATGGGAACTCCAGATCAAAAGCGACTGGAAATGGCAAGGGCTCTGGCAACAAAACCCAACATGCTTTTTTTGGATGAAGTTATGGCAGGGCTTAATCCCACAGAAACAGATCAAGCGATAGACTTGATTCGAAAGATAAACGAAAGCGGAGTTACAATTTTTTTGATTGAACACATAATGCGCGCTGTCGTAAACCTTTGCGAAAAAGTTATAGTTGTTCATCATGGGGAAAAAATTGCAGAAGGAACCCCACATCATGTTATGAACGATCCTTATGTTATTGAAGTCTATCTTGGGAAAAAGAAGGAGTAGTTATGCTAAAAGTTAAAAATCTCTGTTCCGGATATGGCAAAGTTCAAGTTTTGTGGGATATATCGCTAGAAGTAAAGGCCGGGCAGGTAGTTTCAATATTAGGTTCTAATGGTTCTGGAAAAACTACCACTGTTAGAACGATAACTGGAATGGTAAAACCTACGGCTGGTTCTGTTGTTTTTAATGATGAAGAATTGATGGGAAAGTCTAGTCGCTTTATTCTCGATCAAGGAATTATTCAAGTTCCGGAAGGAAGACAACTTTTTACAGGAATGACTGTTTACGAAAATCTTGAAATGGGTGCTTACAACAAAGCTGCAAAACATGCTTTTAAAGAGAGCGAAGAATTTGTATATAAATTTTTCCCAAAGATAAAAGAAAGACGAAAGCAGGTTGCGGGCACTCTTTCTGGAGGAGAACAGCAAATGGTTGCGGTTGCAAGAGCTCTTATAGGCTTGCCAAAACTTTTGATTTTGGATGAACCCTCGTTGGGACTTGCTCCAAACATTGTAGATGATATTCTTGAGGTTGCACTTTTTCTTGCGCGACAAAGGAATATTGGTATTCTTCTTGTTGAGCAGGACATAACAAAAGCTCTTGCTGTTTCTGATTATGGGTATGTAATAGAAAACGGAAAAGTTGTATTGGAGGATGAAGCTTCAAAACTCCAAACAAACGAGCATGTAAAAAAAGCTTATTTAGGTATTTAAATTTTTTTTATGATAAACAAGTTAAATAAGGAGGACTAGTTTATGAAAAAAATCAGTAAAGTTTTACTGGCAAGTGTTGTTGCATCTTCATTGATTTTATCTGTTGGCTGCAGTAAAAAATCTGCTGAACCAGAAACAATCAAAATTGGCGCAATGTATGCACTTTCTGGTGACAAAGCTGCCATTGGAAACAACATCATGCGTGGTGTTGATTTTGCCGTAGAAATGATTAACGCACAGGGGGGGGTAAACGGTAAAAAAATCGAAATTGTACGTGGAGATACCCAGGGAGATCCAAAAGTTGGACGTTCTGTAGCAGAGCGCCTTGTTACTCAAGATAAGGTAAATGCAATTTTGGGTTGCCATCAGTCTACAATAACTGCAATTGCAGCTCAGGTTTGTGAACAGTATAAAATTCCTGAATTAACAGCAATTTCCACTGTAGATAACCTTTCTAGCCAAGGCTTAAAATATTTCTTCCGTATGTGTCCTACAAATACAGATTATGTAGAAGACCAGTATAAATATCTTCAGGACTTGCAAAAAACAAAGAATGTTCCTATGAAGAAAATTGCAATTTTTGCAGATAATTCAAATATTGGTCAGGAACTCATCCGCTGTTCTCGCATCTTGGCTCCAAAGTATGGTTTTGATATCGTAGCAGAAGTTCAATATTCAGGTGGAACAACAGATCTTACTTCTGAAGTTTTAAAAATCCGCAATGCAAATCCAGACGCAGTTTTGTGCGAATCTTATATTGCAGATGCTATCTTGTTTACAAAGACTCTTACAGAACAGAATGCTCATCCTCCTGTAATCGTTGCAAAAGCAAATGGTTTTGCTGATCCTTCATTTATTCCTGCAACACCAAAAATTTCTAACGGAATTGCTTCTGTAGTTGAATACAGTGCTGATCTTCCAAAAGGAAAAGAAATCAATGCAAAGTTTAAAGAAAAGTATGGAGTTGATATGAACGGTCACTCTGCTGAATCTTTTACTGCAGTATGGATTTTAAAGACAGCATTTGAACAAGCTGGTTCTACAGATGGTACTAAAGTTCGCGATGCTTTAGCGAATATGCACATTATTAATGGTTTCCCTAATGGACCAAAAATCATTCTTCCTTACAACGAAATAAAATTTGGTGATGAAGTTATCGATGGAGTTCAGCATCATCAGAATAACCTTCCAGCAAAGGTTGCTATTTCGCAAATCCAAGATGGAAAATGGACTGCTGTATGGCCGTTTGATGTTGCGGCTGCTGAAGTTCAGTATCCAGCACCTTTAAAATAAGGTAAACTTTTAGTCAGCGTGTTTATGCACGCTGATTTTTTTTTGCCATGTACATAGATTTTCATACTCATTTGGATTTTTACAAAGACGAAAACGCACTTTTTGAACAGCTTGCAAATTTTGGCGGAATTATCGTATCAAGTTCTGTCGATGAAAAATCCTATAAAAAAAATATTCAAATTCAAAAAAAATGTGATTCTTTAGGATGTAGCACAAAAATAATTTCGACCTTTGGAATTCATCCTTCTAAAGTCCCCTACGCACCAAAAAATTTAAAAGTTTTTGATGAACTTTGCACAGGTTCTTGCATGATTGGCGAAATCGGAATGGATTTTTGCTGGTATAAAGATGCTAGTGAGGCGGAGCAGGAAAGGGTTTTTCGGTATTTTTTGCAACACTGTAATGAAGAAAAAAAGTACTGTGTGATTCACACAAAAGATGCGGAAGAAAAAATATGCCGAATTTTAGAAGAATATTCTTGTGCAAAACCAATAATCCATTGGTATGACGGCGATAAAGAAATATATAAAGAATTTATAAAAAGAGGCTATATACAGACTTTTGGCTGTGAAACTTGTAGGTCTAAGCATATTCAAGAACTTTTACGGCTCACTCCTTTAAGTCTTTTGCTTGCAGAAACCGACAATCCAGACAGCGAAATTTGGCTTGGCGGTTCTGACAATTCGGTTGGACTTATAAAAAAAGTTTATCGTGATATTGCCGATGTTTTAAAAATCAGTGTGGAAAAGCTTTGCAATATAATTGAAGAAAATTCCACAAAGATTTTTAATAGTTTTTGAAGTGATTTTTATATCACTTATAACGATTATAATGCATCTGCAATTTCAAAAATCAATTTTTCTGTTTTAGTCCAGCCTAAGCAAGGGTCTGTTATCGATTTTCCGTATATACCATCTCCAATGGATTGTGCTCCGTCTTCTATATAACTTTCTATCATCAAACCTTTTACGATATTTCTTATGTCGGAAGAAACATGGCAACTGTGCAGAACATCTTTTGCAATCCTAATCTGTTCCATATATTTTTTGTCCGAGTTTGCATGGTTGCAGTCTACGATAACAGCTGGATTTTCAAGTTTTGAAATCGCATAATTTTCTATCAGATTTTGCAAATCTTCATAATGATAGTTTGAATGGCTTCTTCCGTATGCATCTACATATCCTCGCAAAATTGCATGGGCTAAAGGATTGCCTTCTGTCGTAACTTCCCATCCTCTATACAAAAATTTCTGTTTTGCCTGCGCTGCCGTTATAGAGTTCATCATTACAGAAATATCGCCAGATGTTGGATTTTTCATTCCTACAGGAATTCCCACTCCACTTGCTACCATTCTATGAAACTGGTCTTCTACAGAACGAGCGCCTATTGCCACATAAGCCAAAAGGTCAGAAAGATAGCGGTGGTTTTCTGGATAGAGCATTTCTTCCGCACAGGTAAAACCAGTTTCTTTTACAACTCTTGTATGCATCTCTCTAATTGCAATTATTCCTGCCAGCATATCTTCGTCTTTTTGTGGATTTGGCTGGTGCAACATTCCTTTGTAACCTGTGCCTTTTGTTCTAGGCTTATTTGTGTAAACGCGAGGAATTATAAAAATTTTATCTTTTACTTTTTCCTGAACTTTTACGAGCCTTCCCATATAGTCGAGAACTGCCTCTTCGTTATCTGCCGAACATGGCCCTATAACCAAAAAAAAGCGATTGTCTTTTCCTTCAAAAATATTTTTGATTATAACATCGCGCTCTTCCTTTATCTTTCTAACTTCATCACCAAGAGGAAACTGTTCTTTTAATTCTTTTGGAACTGGCAGTTTTCTCACAAAATTCATCTGCATATCCATAGTTACTAAATTCTCCCGTAAAACTTATTTTTAATTTGCAATAATTACAGCGAGTCGATGTTATCACAAAGAAAGATTTGATAAAACTGTGTAAAATGTGGTATAAATACGAAACGAATAAAAGTCAGGATTTAGCTGCTTGAACATTTTGTATGTTCTTCACCTTTGTGCCTGCAAGGATAAAATATGAAAAAAATTATGTTTATTGCACTCTCTTTGATTGTATTTTCGCTCTTATCTTGTTCAAAAGCAGAAGATAAATCATTAAAAGCGGTTGTTACAAATTCTGGGAGCTATGTTTCTTCAGACGGAAATAAAGTGATTGCGGTTTTTTATGAACTTTCGGATAAAAGTCTTGATTTTGTAAAAGTAAAATTGGGAGACAAAGAATTTACCCTGCCACATGCGGTTTCTGCTGATGGCGCTAGATATTCTGATGAAATTGAAAATGAATTTTGGTTTAAAGGAAACTCGCTTTTTGTCTTTGAAAAAAATGACGCTGGCGAATGGATTCCTTTAAAAGAATATATCGAAAAAAAATAATTCCCGCCATTTTTGTTTGTTAGAAACTACGTTTTTTTTTCATCTTGTTTTATAAAACAAAACCTTGATGAATTTTAAAATCCGCCTCTAGCATAGCCTTCAAAAGTATAGGCACTACTACTATGGTATACAGTAGTAAATCTTGTGGATTTCTTTAGGTAAGGTTAGAGTCTTTTTCTATGATTAAGATTGTTCCTGCCTTGCCACAGGATTTGCCGCCTACAGATATTATTTTTCAAACTCCATTTTGGGGAGAATTTAAACATAAAGTAAACAAAGAAAAATCTCTTTATTTTTGGGTTGGATATACAAAAGATTTTTGCGAAAGTGAGCCTTCTTTTGGGTCTATGAAGATTTTTTCTCTTTTAGTTCAAATTAGAAAAACAAAATTCAATACTGTCTACGCATACACGCCCCGTTCTCCTGCAATAAATATTGCTGAAAATGAGAGAGGTTTTATTCTCGAAGAAATTGCATTTTGCATAAAAGATTTTTTGCCTAAAGAAACCCTATTTATTCGCTTTGATATTCCTTGGGCTGTTCCAGGTGCTTTTAATTCTGATAAGAGAATTGAACTTTCTCAACTTGCAATGAATTTTGGCACAAAACATCACAATTTGTATAAGGCACAATCAAATCATTTGTGTCCAAATACTGTCATAATGGATTTAAGACCTTCTCCAGAAAAATTGCTTTCTATGATGAGGCAACAGACTAGAAATTCCATAAGGCGTTCTTATAAAGAAGGAGTTGAATTTGAAATATACGATAAATCTTCTCCACTTATTATGCAAAAATTAGAGGAATGGCACAAAATATATAAGCAAACGGCAGAGCGCAAAGGCTTTTACTATGAAGAATTCGAATATTTTAAAATCCTTTTTGAAATGCTTTGCCAAAATAATGTAAAAAACGAGCGACGTTTTGATGACAAAAATATAGTTCCGCTTGATGCAACTGCACCTCTTCCTGAATTTTATCTTTTTACTGCTTCAAAAGAAAATAAAATTTTAAGCGGTTTGATTTTGGCAATATGTGGAAGTTCTGCTTATTATATGTATGCAGCAAGTTCTTTAGAAAATCGGCAATGTATGCCAAATTACGGGCTACAATGGGAAGTAATAAGATTTGCTCGTTCAAAAGGTTGCACAAAATACGATTTGATGGGAATTCCCCCGAGCGATGATAAAACTAATTCTATGGCAGGGCTTTTTATTTTTAAGACAGGTTTTGGAGGTCAAAAAGTTCATTTTGGTGGAACTTGGGATTTTCCTTATAATAAAGAAGAATATCATGCTTTTTCCTCAGCAGAATCCTTGCAACTTAGACCTTAAAAATAAAAATCGTATTGTAAAAAAACTTCCAATTCAGTATTTTTAATGCGAAGGCAGGTCGTTGTACCTCTGCCATCTCTCTGGAGAGTTCCTGTTTAAAAGCAGGACGCCGAAGGGTTAAGGTTATAAAAACCGATATCTCAGGCACAAAGGACGGAGTTAAAACTGTTCCACACTTCAGAGAGCCTGTCCAAAAGAGATGGGCTCTATTTTTTTTCTCTGCATTGCATAATTGCATATAAAAAGTTTGTGCATTTACCAGAATTTTTTTATATCTGGTTTTGTGCCAAAATTTCAAAACTGTGTGCATTTATTGTGGAGATTTTCTTTAAAGGAGAACACTATGAGTTCATCGGTGTTCGCAAAAATCAATTCTGTATTGGAAGCGATAGACAATTTTGTTTGGGGGCTTCCGCTCATAATCCTGATTTTAGCAACAGGAATTTTTCTTACAATCAAACTTCGCGGTGTGCAATTTTCTCAGTTAAAATTTGCACTCAGATCAATCTTTCGTAAGACAGACAAAAAACATGGCGGCGAATTATCTTCTTTCAAAGCACTTTGTACCTCGCTTTCTGCAACAATAGGAACAGGAAACATAGTTGGAGTTGCAACTGCAATATCTTTGGGCGGTCCCGGGGCACTTTTTTGGATGTGGCTTGCAGCACTTTTGGGAATGGCAACAAAATATTCGGAATGTCTTTTAGCGATTCATTTTAGAGAAGAAAAATCCGATGGGCATATTTTGGGCGGCCCTTTTTACACTTGCGAAAAAGGAGTTGGGGCTAAATTTCCAAAGCTTGGGAAAACACTTGCCATTCTATTTGCAATTTTTGGCACGATGGTAGGACTTTTTGGAATAGGAACTTTTAGCCAAGTAAACTCAATTTCTGTTGCGATAGAAACATTTGCAAAAATCGCAGCAAATTCAGAACTTTCAACAATTGTAATTCCAGGCATAGGTACCTATTCGCTTGTGGTAGTTATATCGTCCATAATACTCGCGTTGCTTGTTGCCTTAGTCATAATAGGCGGATTAAAGCGCATATCATCTGTTGCTGGTATAGTCGTTCCTATCATGGCGGTTTTGTACGTTGTTTTAGGAGCACTTGCAGTAATGTGTAACCTTTCAAAAGTTACAGATGCCTTTGAGCAAATATTCCAAGGTGCGTTTGGTTTTAAAGCAGCAGCAGGTGGAGCAATTGGCGCAATGATAGTTGCAATGCAAAAGGGAATTGCTCGTGGTATTTTTTCGAACGAAGCTGGGCTTGGCTCCGCTCCAATAGCAGCATCTGCCGCAAAAGTTGAACACGCAGTACAGCAGGGAATAATCTCTATGACGGGGACTTTCTTTGACACAATAGTAATCTGCACAGTAACAGGGCTTGTAATTGTAATTTCAGGTTCTTGGCAGGCAGAATTTGGACTTGCTGGTTTTGGAATAACAAACGCAGCGTTCCATATCCTGCTTCCGCGCATACCAGATATCGTAATTTCATTTATTTTAATGATAAGCCTTGTATTGTTTGCCTTTACAACAATTTTGGGCTGGGATTATTATTCCGAGCGTTGTATAGAATATCTATCAAATGGCAAAATGCTCCCCGTAAAAATCTATCGTTGGCTTTATATATTGGCAGTTTTTGCAGGCCCTTACATGACCGTAAGTGCAGTTTGGACAATAGCAGACATAGTAAACGGCCTCATGGCAATTCCAAACATCATATCAATTCTTGTGTTAAACGGAATCATCGTAAAATTGACCGCAGATTATTTTTCTGGCAAAAGGATATATTCAATAGGATACGACTTTTGGAATAATCCAATCCAAGAAGAATAGCAAAAATTCTTTTATTATAATATGGGCGTTCCCAGCAGGGCTTTGCCCTGTTGGGCGCGTCTTTCGTGGCTACGGCGTCAGAGCGCCTACGGTGTGCTTATGCACACTCGCTTTGCGACCACTACAACCGCTAACGCAAATAATATAAAAATCATTCCGCACAAAAAATTTCTGTGCTAAACTAAAATTAATAATAAGATTCACAAAAAGAGGAAAATTTTATGAAAATAATATACGCAACAGCCCACGGCTCAACACGTAAATTTTTAGACAAACTTGCTGTAACGGATGCTTTAGAACTCAAAGACGGAAGCGAAAAAGTATCTGAAGATTTTATCCTTTTTACGCCAACAACAGGCAATGGCTTAGTTCCAGAAAATGTAAAAACCTTTTTAAAGGATAATCATTTACATTTAAAAGCTGTAGTTGGCAATTGCAGTTCAGCAAGGCACGCAAAGACTTTTGGTTTTGCCGCAGATTCAATTTCTCAAGAATACAAAGTTCCAGTTCTTTTTAAATACGAAGGCGAAGGTTCACAAAGCGATGTAACCATAATGAAGAATCTCATTGCTGCATGGTAAACGATTATGATAGAAGTTAAATTTGAAGCGTTAAAAAATAAGAGTGCGGCCTACGACGCACAAACAGAAATTGGATATTGCTCATTTATAGCAGATGGCGATATTTGGACGGTAAACCACACAGTTGTCGACGAAAAATACGGTGGACAAGGAATTGCAAAAAGACTTTTGACCTGTGTTGTGGAAAATGCAAAATCACAAGGCAAAAAAATAAAACCTGTCTGCTCCTATGTAGTTAGAGAGTTTGAAAAACATCCGGAACTCTACAAAGAAGTAGCAATTTAATTTTTTATTTTAGAACTGCCCAAAAAGCGTTTTGCTCCTTAGATTTGGCACTCGTATATGCTTTTTGGGCGACTTGTTAAAACACATACTGAACTTTTATATATTGGGTACTTAAATCCTTGTAAACCCCATATTTACCGTCGTTCTTTGCTCCTTTAAAGAAGGCTTTTATTCCTGCACCTATTTTTATCTGGTCGGAAAGTTCGTATTCTGCTTTGAACGAAGCGGCACTGTCAAAATCGTTCAAGCCGAGAACTGCCGATAAAGATAATTTTAAAGTTTCGCTCAAAAGCGTTTTTGATATGCTTAAAGTTGAAGCGTGTTCGTAGGAAGATTTTCTTTCAAGACCTTCAACGCCGCTAAAAACATTATCGCAATAATACTGTGCGGTTAGGGTCCAGTTGTCTTTCATCCAGTCCACTCCAATTAAACCCATAATTTCGTTCTTTTCGATAAAACTGTTTTTTCCGCCCATTATGAGTACGCTTGCTGATTGCATTTTTCGATTTGGAAAATACGCAGTTTCTGCACGCAAAACAATCTCTTTTATTGGAATTGCCATATCGAGTCCCAGCATTGCAAGGCGTTCGTATTTGCCGTTGATTGTGATAGTTGGGGGAGTTGCCCCATCCGTTTTGTAAGTTAAGTTTGGAAATTTGTCCCAGCCATAAAAACCGTAGATAGAAATGTCGCATAAAGAAAAATATCCGCTTGCTTTTATGCCGTATTCGCCGTTTTTTAAGTTTAATTCTGGTGAATTAAGAGCAATACTAATAGCTTGCGGTGGAATTACATATTTTTTTAGAGGATTTGAATTTTCAAGCGGAAGTTTTGTTCCTCTAAAAAATGGAAGCCAAAGAGTTTCTATGTTGAATGTGCTTCCATAGACAGAAAATTTTAGTCCGTTTACTGCAATCGTGTTTTCATCTTCAAAAATTGACGATAAATCTTGTGGAAATACATAGTTTGTAATATCAAGGCCGTCAGCTTTGCCCCAAACTATTTTTTGCCTGCCGATTTTAAAGCCCCAGTTTTCTTTTGAATAATCGATATATGCTTCGTTCAATTCAAAATCTGTTTGAGAGGTAATAAAATCGTGATTGATATTGCCTTCGATGAACGCTCTACTTTCTTGAAAAGTAGATTCTATCTTCCCAGTAAAATCTATTTTTCCAAGCGAAAAATCCCAGCTGTCGCTAGTCCACGGAGAGAGTGCTCCCCATTGATTGCTTAAATTTCCAGAAAAAGAAGTTTCTTGAGCAAAAAGTCCAGTAGAAAAAATTGATACTGCAAGAAAATAAATTAGTTTTTTCATTTAAAATCCTCTTAGTGTTTTTGCAAAACTGTCGACATTTGGTTGTAAGTCACACGTCCCTGTGTGACTATGCGGCAAGGGTCTACTTGTAGCCCCACATCTCGCCTGCGAGCTACCTACGGCAAGGGATTGGAGTGGCGGCGAAGCCGTTGGCGTTTTACGCCAATGCAGCGTAAGCGGAACCACGCAAAGCCCGATTTTTGCGAATGCAAAAAGCCGCCCAACTATAAAAATTGCAAAATTTTATGCTAGCGAATGCGACCTTTTTCCAGCGATGCAACGGTAAAAAGTGAGTCGTCAATGTCGGTCGAGTTGTAGACGATATTTTTAATTTCGATAACCGACCAGGTTCCTGATTGCACATTTTCCATCTTCATAAAAGTTGTTGCCATATATCCGTCGATTTCTTTTATGCCAGAAGTCGTTAAAATTCTGTGCAACTGATTTTGGCGGTCAAAGTACTCCGCTTTGCGAAGAACAAAATCTTTTTTTGCGATATAGACAATTCGGCGTGGATTTTTTTCTGTTTTTGTTTTACTTACACATTCAACTTTGTAGCAATCAACTCCATCCACCGCTTCTTCGCCCAAGAGAGTGTAAACATCTTTGTTGATTGAACGGTCGCCCATATCCTGATACGTAAAATCTGTTCCCATAAAGTTGCCTTCGGATTCCGTTCCACTTGAAGCGATTCGGCGAACCTTTTTCATTGCAGGCATATAAAGCCAGTTGTCAGAATCTTTTTTTGAGCCGTCTTCTTTTTCTTCATAATTGAACATGAGATAGCCAACTCCTGCAACATCTTTTGGAGTTGTAAACACGATGACTTCTTTTTTTACATCGCCATAATCTTTTGTCTTCATTATAACTTCGCGGAGTCTGTCGCCTTTTTTTGTGTGGATTGTCAAGGTTGCAGTTGATGCAGAAGTTTTTGGCGAAGGCAAATCATCGTTTTTTTTGACGATATCGTAGCCTGATAGATTTTGTGCGGATATTGCAGCAACAACAAATGCGAATGTAAAGATTGATGATAAAATTTTTTTCATAATAACTCCTAAAAAACTCTAATTCCAAATATTTTTAAGCCTACAATGCAAACTTAAAACCTTTTATTCGATATTTTTTTCTTTTCCAAATGGCTTACAGATGTACATGAGCACTGGTGTGAGCGTGTAATCTGCAATTAAAGCAGACCCAAGTCCAACTAGCGAGAGAATTCCTATTCTTGCGAGCGTTGCCATTGGGCTTGTCGTAAAGATAAAAAACATTGCACACAAAATTACTGTAGACATAATCATAGATTTTCCGATTTCGCGGAATGATTTTTCTATTGAAAGCCTGTAATCCCCGCAAAGTTCAAAATGATATTTTATGTGGTTTGTAAAATGGATTGTATCGTCGACTGCAATTCCTAAAATCATAGGAACAATCATTGCGGTTATCATGTCTAGGTTGTATCCTGCGTAGCCCATTACAGAACCGCATAAAAGTACAGGAACAATGTTTGGAATCATCGCGATAAGTCCAGTTTTTATTGAAGCAAAGGCGATTATGAGCAGGATTAGTATGATGACAAGCGACGTTCCGATTGATTTTATTGAACCGCTTACAATTTTTTCGTTCATCACTGCATAGTTCATAACTACGCCAACAACACCAGCGGTTTTTGTGTCTGGGAACAACTCTTTAATCCATTTTTCTACAGTTTGCACGTTTTGATTGCACTCTTTAGCATCGTAGCCTTTCATATCGACATGAAGATACGCCGCTCTAAAATCTTGGCTAACATATTCGTTTAAATCTGTGCCACCAGAAATTTCGTAGAGGAACATTATCTGGCTTACAAGGTCATAATCATCCGGAATTGAATAAAATTTTTCGTCGTCATTGTTGAGTGTGCGGTTCATCTCTTTTATGATTTTTGTTACAGAAGAAACGCGTGGTTTGCCTCCGCTTATCTTTGTCATGCTTAAAGTCGCAATTCTGTCTGTAAGTTCATCCATATTTTTTAAAACTTGCGGATTTTTTATTGCATCTTCATCAGCATATTCGATTAACACATCGTAACTGTACTGCGAGCCGATTTGTGAGCGTGCAATTTCTAGCATGCGCTTTATGTACGGTATTTTTTCGCCCATCATCGACGAATAGTCCAAATTTACTTTTATCTTAAAAATTCCGGGTATGCTTACGGCAACTACTATGGCGCTTAAAGCGACTGTAATCCATTTTTTGTTTAAAATCGCTTTGCCCATTCGCTCAACTCCTAAGTCAAAGGTTGTTGAGCCTTTTCGTTCTATGTATTTTTTATCTTCTAATTTGTCTTTGCCAAAACTGTAGAGGCAAGGAAGCAAAATAATTATATATAAAAAAACCATAAATACTGCGGCAGCGGTGATTCCTCCAACCCAACGCATAGGTTTTATTCCGCCTGCCAAAAACGAAAGCATACCGCCCATCGTTGTTACAACTGTAAAAAATAGTGGCCAGCCTGAATCTCGAAGTCCCTTTATTACAGAATCTTTTCGTTTGCCTGTTTGACGAAAGTGCAGTTTAAAAGCATTTATATAGTGAACCGAATATCCTACTGCAAGTGCCATCGTAAGCATTATTGCAACCATAACCATTGTCTTATCGCCTGTAATTCCAAGCCAAGCGGAAGCGCCAAGCGTTGTTCCAAGCGAACAAAAAGTTGCAACGGCTGGAACAATAACTCCGCGCATTGAGCGTATAAAGACAATCAAGAAGAAAATCATAACTAAAAATCCAATTGCAATCTTGCTTATCAGTTGCTCGGTGATTACAACGCCTTCTTCGTATTCTGTATAAGAAAGTCCTGCTGGTCTAATCTCCCATTTATCAGATTTAAATTCGGGAGAATTAAAGACATTCATTGCAGGAGGAGCAATTTTACGTTCAGCAGTTTCCATATCTTCTGTGTAATGTTCAAGGTTTAAGATAAGCCAGGTTTCTGTCGAGTCCTCGCTCACGAGAATGTTTTTTAAAGATTCTCTGCTCAGAATGAATGCTTTTTTTTCTGCAAGAATTTTTGGATCGTCAGGAACTCCATCTTCAAAAGGCGAAGCTACTTCAAATCCGTCTTCAGTTCCAATCGGAATAGAAAGACTCATAAGACTTGTAACGGAGTCTGCATAAGGAACTTCGTTTAAAAGCCTATCTCCAAGATTTTTTATCATTTCAAGAACTTCTGGAGCAAAAACATCTTTTGCTTTTATGTGTGCCATTACAGAATCTGTGCTTCCAAAAATTTCTTCAAAATGGTCTTGGTTCATCTTTACAGTGTCCCAGTTGTCAAACCATTCTGCTTCGTTTGTGCTTAATTTTAGGCGAGAAAGTCCTGCACAACAAAAAAGCGTGAGTATAAAAAGTCCTATTATAAAATTCCAGCGGTGGCACACCATGAATGCACCCGCTTTTTCAAACCAATCATTTATTTTTTTTATTGACATAAAGCCTCCGTTAGCAATGACTAACCTCTACAAATACTATAATCCTATTGCTCTATACAGGCAAGGCGAGAAAAATCTGGTTGCATTGAATGCGAAAAAAAGAAAATCAAAGGATTTTATAAAAATGAAACAAGCATATTTCTTTATGATTTTAATATTTCATACAATGCTGTAAGATATATTCAAGGTTTTCTTATTGAAAGAAAGTTTCAAAGTATTATGGAGTATGGACATTTTTATCGCATAAGAGCATTAGGATATTTTGTTTTTACACTTTGTTTTTTTATAAAATAGATTTGGAGTATTTATGATTTTAAATATCATTGGTCAAATTATGGGATTTATGGGTTCATTGTGTTTGTTGCTTTTTGGTATGAACCTTCTCTCAAATGGTATTCAAAAAGGAGCTGGAAAAAATCTCCAAAAACTTTTGAGCAAAATAACAGGAAATCGCTTTACTGCTTTACTAACTGGAATTGGAGTTACTGCGATAATTCAATCGTCTGGCGCTACAACCGTAATGGTCGTAAGTTTTGTAAACGCCGAAATTTTAACTCTTAAACAGGCGATTGCCGTCATCTTTGGAGCAAACATAGGAACAACGGTTACCGCTTGGATTGTCGCAATATTCGGATTTAATTTTTCAATAGCAACGCTTGCAATTCCGCTTTTTGGCGTAGGTTATATTTTAAAATATTTTAAGCATTTAAAAATTCATAATTTTGCAGACAGTTTTATGGGATTCGCGCTGCTTTTTATGGGACTTGGACTTTTAAAAGAAGTGCTTTCGTTAAGTCCTTCTTCAACGGCATTTTTGTTGAAAATTTCATCATTGGGCAGGCTGGGAATTCTCATAGGAGTTTTTTTTGGAGCTCTTATCACCGCACTGCTTCATTCTTCGTCTGCAATGACCGCTATAGTTCTTACAATGGCAGCGAATGGTTCTTTAAGTTGGGAAATGAGTGCCGCGCTGATTTTAGGAAGCAATATTGGTTCCACAATAGATGCGGTTATGTCGAGCTTTGGGGCATCGGTCAATTCAAAAAGAACAGCGCTTGTCCATGTTGGATTTAATGTTACAGGAACTTTGATAGTTTTGTGTATATTTAGACCTTTTCTATCGTTTATTGATTTTATAGTTCCAGGAACGCCTGCTTCAAATATAACAACTCATATTTCGATGTTGCATACAATTTTTAATGTCTGTGCAACTTTGATATTTCTTCCATTTATTGACCAAATTGCAGCGCTTTCTTCAAAGTTAATAAAAGACACTTCAAAAGAGAAAAATATCCATTACACTTTTCCTGCGATTCTTCCATCAAGCCATATTTCTGCGGATATTTATTCTTTCCAAATCCAAAAGGAAATTTCAAAAATGGCTGCAAAAGTGATGGAAATGTTCGATTTTATTTGCGACACCGTTTTGAATGCAGGAATATCTATAGAAGAAAATTTACAGAAAGATGTTTCGTTAGATTCTTTAGAAAATTCTGTGGAAGAAGTGGATAATATTGAAAACTACATAGACGAAATGAACGAAGCGATAACTCAATTCTTGCAAGATTGTACAAGACTTCCTAATGCGAATCATGAAGATAGAGTTCATTTTTATCATCTGCTTGCAATAACCGATTCTTTGGAAAATTTGAGTGATGAATGTTCTTCTATAATGTTTACTTTGAAAAAATATCTTGTAAACGACAATTTTGAAATGCAAAAAGAATCTACAAAGAAAATTGAATCGTATCTTGATTTGGTAAGAAATTTTTTTGAACAAGTTTGTCTGTATCTTACGATCGGTATGACAAGCGAAGAAAAACAGCAAAGTGAATTGCTGGAACAAAAAATTGATTCAACAAAGCGAGAATTAAAACTTTCTAGCCGTAATAGACTTGAACATGGTGGAGATGTCAAAACCGAACTTGCATTTATAGATTTGGTCAGAAAAATTGAAAAAGCAGGCGATTGCGTTTATTCATGTGCAAAAGCGATTTAAAACTTTGAGATTTTCTTATCGACGTGTTAAAAATAGCGTCTATAAAAAATTTTATGTTTCTGAATTTCCGTCGCTGTAGTCATCATCTTCTACGATATCTTCTTCTTCATCTTCGTCATCATCATCGAATTCTTTTTCTCTAAGGTATCTTTTTAAGATTTTTACAGCATCTTCTTTTTCTAAATCAAATTCATCCATCAATTCGCGTAAAATATCATTTTTTGTTACTTGTTCTTCTTCAAGCGCTTTGATATACGAAACATAATAATCAAAATCGTCTAAATCATCTTCATCGCGAACATAAGAATCATCATCGAACATTTTTTTACCTCGTGGTTATAATAACACAAAAGTGGAGCTTGCCTGCAATAGAACAAAAATTTAAGTTTTGCGTTTTTTATATTGAGTTTGCAAGTCTTATCTTGATGCTCAACGAGTTTTAATTAAGTGTTGCGATTTTTTTGCGAAAATTGCTTGGAGAACATCCGTTGCGTTTTTTAAAAGCGTCGCCAAAATAATTTGCGTCTGTAAAGCCACAGGCGCCTGCGATTTGCGTTATCGTTAGCTTTCCGAACGAAAGCATTTCTTCGCTGTGCTTTATTCTTATGTTTGTAAGATATTCTTTAAATCCAAAACCTGTGATTTCCATAAATTTTTTTGAAAAATAAGTGTCGCTCATTCCTGCAACCCTGCTCGCAGTTTTTAATGTTATTTCGTCTGAATAATTTTCGAATATATATTTTGCTGCTTTTTGAATTGATTGCTCTGTATGATTTTCTGTGCCGATTATTTCGTTTTTTTTTAAATTTGAAGAATTTCGTTTTACCAAAATAAAGATTTTAGTTAAGAGTGCTTTTGTGTTTGCTTCCGAAAAACTGTCTTTGTTTTTGCTTTCATGTAAAAGCTCTTGAAGTGCTGATAAAAAATCTCCTCTGGATTTGCCGAAAAAACTCATTTTGCCGACAAAAAGTTCATTCAAAAGATTGAAATTTAATATTTGTGCAAAAGAATTTATATAATCGGCTGTAAAACTAAGGGTTATGCGTTCCACAGGATGTTCGCCATCGTATTGGCTTCTGTGCAAGGTCGAAGGTGGAATTATAACGAGTTCGCCAGCATTCACAGAAAAAAGATTGTGTTCTGCAAAAATTCTGCACGAACCTTTTACAACATAAAAAAATTCATAATAAGGATGATAGTGCGAATCTGCCATCGATTTTGCTTGAATTTTGCAGTCTATAAAAAAATCTTTAATTCTATCTCTGTAAAGTGCGTTTCGTCTGCTGTCGTAAACAGTTTGTTCCATTCATCGTTTCCTTTTTATGATAATAACAAAAAATCTGTAGTTTATTAAAGTTTATCGCAAAATACTCGTATTTTTACATTTTATTTTAGATTATACTTTTTTTAAGAGTAAAAAAATGAAAGCAGAATTATCAAAAAAAGATGAAAAATTTCGCAACTTTGCATTGAATGCAAATGTAATGCATGTAGTTTTATATGTTTGTCTGCCAATCGCTTTGTATCAAAGCCTTACGCAAATTTTTAAGGCTTTTGACACGATGATTGCGTCAAACATAAGTGCAATGGCTGTTTCTTCGGTTGCATATATCGGACAAATACAGATAATGCTTTCTGCGTTGGGCAGCGGTCTTGCAGTTGGTGCGAGCATAAAAGTGAGCGAAGCGTATGGTGCTGGCGATTATGAACTTGTTCACAGGCGAGTTTCTACGATGGTAGCAATGTGCGCTGTTTTGGGAATTTTTCTTTTAGCTGTTTTTATTCCTGGGGCAACTCAGTTTTTAAGATTTATGAAGACTCCAGAAGAGTTCATCCAAATTGGAACAACATATTTTAGAATAGAAATCGTCGCTCTTGTAATCACTTTTTTTAACAATATCTATATTGCAATAGAACGCGCAAGGGGAAATTCAAAACGAATTCTCTATCTAAACATGGGGATAGTAATTTCAAAACTTACATTAACCGCAATTTTTGTTTATGTATATCATCTTGGTGTAACTTCAATAGCGATTGCAACCGTAATTTCTCAAGTAACAGTTCTTTTTGCTGCAGCATACAATATGAGCCGCAAAAACAATCTTTTTAGTTTTTCAGTAAAGGCAATTTCTATAAAAAAAGAAATAATAAATCCTATGCTTTTGCTATCTTTTCCTGTAATACTTGAAAAAATGGCCTTTGCAATGGGAAAAGTCATTGTAAATTCAATGTGCACAGTTTATGGACCAAAGACTGTAGGTGCACTTGGAATTTCCAACAACATTGGCGGAATTACAACAATGCCTCAAAATGGATTTCAAGAAGGAGCGAGTGCGGTTATAAGTCAAAATCGCGGAGGAAAAAAGTTTGAAAGAACAGTACAGGCTTTTTGGTGCGTATTGTTATGCAATCTCATTTTGGGCGTAGTTTTGATGACCGTGTCGCTGATTTGCCTTGAACAGATTTCTCATTTTTTTGCAGGTAAAGATACAGATTTTCAGGAAATGATAAAAATGATTTATCGCTATGAAGCTTGGGGCGCAATTCCACTTGGAGTAAATGCCAGCGTTTTGGCACTATTCTATGGTTACGGAAAAACAAGGATTACTTTGTTGATTAACTTCTGTCGAATTTTTTTGTTTAGAGTCCCTGTTTTAATATTTTTGCAGAAATGTACTTCTTATGGAACGGAAAGTGCGGGAATCGTAATGGGTGTGAGCAACATTTTAACTGGAATTTTGGCCGTTATTTTAGGTATTCCTGCGTTACACAACATAAAAAAGAATTATCAAAGCGATTAGAGTTGCCTTTGCAGTGTCTGCATATTAGAATTTATTAGATTTTTACTTGGGAGTTTTTTTGTGGATTCTAACATAAAATTTATTAAGGGAATTTTCTTATTGCTTTTTTTCTTTGCCTTTGTTCTTTCTTGTGTACTTTTTAAAGTGATGGATTCGTTTTTTAAACCAGTTATTCTTTCGATTCTGCTTTCGTTTGTTTTTTATCCACCAATAAAAAAATTAAAGACAAAATTAAAGATGCCATGGTGGCTTTCTACCACGATAATTTTTTTGATTTTTTTTATTGTATTCTTTTTGATTGTAAATCTCTTGACAGTAAGTTTTAAATCAATTGCATCCGCTCTTCCACGCTATGAACGAAAATTTTTTATGATTATGGAAGCGCTAAAATTAAAACTTTCCGAAAATTCAGGTTCAAGGCTTTATGCAATTTTGGGTTTTGATACTGATATTTCAATTTTTTCCAATATAGAAAATCAATTTAATGTGCTCAAATATTTGCGTAATTTAGCACTTGATTTTACAACATCTGTTGTAACTTTTATGAAAACGCTCTTTCTTGTCGTATTGATGTCTGGATTTTTACTTTCAGAATTTAGGAAGATGAAACAAAAAGTAAGTCTTGCCTTTGACGATGAACATAATTCTAGAGTTCTAAGAGTTGTTCAAAATATAATTGCAGATGTAACGCATTACGCTTCGATAAAATTTGTAATTTCATTTTTTACAGGACTTTTAATTTTTTTTGCCTGTAGTTTAACAAAAATGGATTTCCCTTTAATTTGGGGATTTATTGCGTTTTGTCTTAATTTTATCCCAACTTTTGGTTCTATAGTTTCATGCAGCGTAACGATGATTTTCGCTTTTATTCAATTTTATCCTTCGCTTTTGCCGGCAATTTTTATTTCAATTTGGGTAATCGTAGTAAATTTCGTTTTGGGGAATATCTTAGAACCAAAGATTGAAGGCGATAATTTAGGAATTTCTCCTTTTGTAATTTTGGTTGCACTTTCTCTTGCAGGCTGGCTTTGGGGAATTTTGGGAATGATTATTGCGGTTCCTTTGATGGTTATTACAAAAATCGTATGTGAAAACATCTCTTATTTAAAACCAATTGGTATTTTAATAGGAAGTAAAGCAAAATAAACTTTTAATCGGTCTTTAATTTTTCTTCTCGTCCAAATTCCGTTGTATAATTTAATTGAAAATTTTTAGTGGAGGCTTTTGTTATGATAAATCTTGGAATAATTGGAATGGGCGATATGGGGTCAAAATATGCGGAAAGAATCTTTTTGCATGAAGAATTGGGATTTAAAATAACAGCCTGCACACGCGTAAAAGGAAAAAATCTTGAACGCGTTCACAAATTTTTAAACCGTGGCGACATAAAAATATACGATTCAGACGAGAGTTTTTTTCAAGGATTTGATGATGGAGAATTTTCTATTGATGCTGTTTTGATTGTAACTCCACATTATTCACACAAAAATGTTGCTAGAGCAGCGTTTAGAAGAAATCTTCATGTTTTGTGCGATAAGCCTGCTGGCGTTTACTTGCGTCAAGGACGAGAGATGGTGCAAGCACGTCCAACTTCCAAAAAATTGGGTTTTATATTTCATCATCGAAAATATCCTATAAATCTCGAAATTAAAAAGATAATTGAATCCGGTAAATACGGAAAAGTAAAAAGGCTCTCTTATACTGTTACAGATTGGTTTAGAACGGATTATTATTACAAAAGTTCACCGTGGAGAGCATCTTACAAGACAGATGGCGGCGGAACACTTTTAAACCAGTGTCCACACAGTCTGGATCTTCTGTGCTGGCTTTTTGGTATGCCAGAAAAAATTAGCGGATTTTGCCACGAAGGAAAATATCACGATATAGAAGTTGAAGACGAAGCGACCATATATATGGAATGGCAGGGTGGGCTAACTGGTGTTTTTACAGCGTCCACTGGCGAAAATCCAGGCGTAAACAGATTGGAAATCAGTTTTGACCGTGCTCTTGTAACCTGCACTCCAAAAAGTATAAAAATCATAGAAAATCCACAACCAAGCGATTTTTACAAAAAAATGTTGCCAGAAGAATATAAAAATCCTGTTCCAACGACTACAGAATTGGATTTTGAATTTCCGCCACCAGATACATACCTTGACGTTTTTAAAGCTTTTGCAGATTCAATAAATTCAGAGTTACCTTTGATAGCAACAGGAGAAGACGCATTGATGAGCCTTTATGTCTCTAACGCAGCGTATCTTTCCAGTGCCCAAAAAAAACAAATTCAGCTTTACGAAATAGGTTCAGAAAACGAACTTAAATTTGAAAAGGAGTTTGAGGACTGGCTTGCTTCTAAGAATTAGAAGGAGGGGGGGAATAAAATCCTCCCTCTTCACGCCCACTTATTGCCGTGCGTTATAGCAAATTGTTTGACAACAAAAATCTTCTCGTGTATCATTACCTAGATTAGTTAATCATCAGACTGGTTAATTTTTAACTGGGCTGTCGCATCAGTTTTCTATAATTTCGGAAGATACTAGCCATGCAATTTTTTGATACTCACGCTCACATCGGGCTTATTTACGATGACCCTATTGAACAATTACGCGTTGTGCAGCAAGCACGCCTTGCTGGTGTTACTCGCATTATTTCTATAAACAATTCTCTACACGATTTTAAAAAAGTATATCAAAATTTAAAATCCTTGCCAGGAATCTATCATGCGGTTGGAGTTGCGCCTTCAGAAGTTACAACGCCTGGCAAAGATTGGATAAATACAATAGAAGAAAGTCTTAAACTTCCAAATGTTGTTGCTGTTGGCGAAACTGGGCTTGATTATTACAAGCAGTTTGGCGATAAAACGACTCAGATGGAAATTTTTATAACTCAGTTGGAAATTGCCGAAAAATATCAACTTCCTGTTGTAATTCACAATAGAGATGCAGGAAAAGATGTGTTCGATGTTCTAAAAGAGCGAATTCCGTCAAAGGGAGCAATTCTTCATTGTTATAGCGAAGATGCAACCTACGCAAAAAAATGCTTGGATGCTGGACTCAACATATATTTTTCTTTTGCAGGAAATTTAACCTATCGCAATGCAAGAAATTTGCATGAAACTGTTTTAAATGTTCCACTCGACAGAATTTTGATTGAAACAGAAAGTCCTTTTATGATTCCGTCTGAATATCGTGAAAAAAAGCGCACAATGCCTGCTTATCTTCCTTCTACTGCAAGATTTTTGGCAGAAATGCTTGAAATTCCTTTGGAAGATTTGAGCAAGCAGTTGTGGACAAACAGTTGTAAAATTTTTAATTTAAGCGAATAAATTTTTTATTTAAAAATTTTGCGCTCTTGTATGTACAATCCTTTTTATCATCCTGTACAGATTGGAAATCTCTTTTTAAACGGAAATATTTTTCTTGCTCCAATGGCGGATTTTTCCGATGCTGCATATCGTAGCATCTGTGCGGACTGTGGAATGGATTTTGGCTATACAGAATTGATAAGCAGCGAAGCTCTGGTGCGCGACAATAAAAAAACTTTTGCTATGATGTCTCGTTTAAAAAACGAAAAAGCGTATGCGGTTCAAATTTTTGGCTCAAATGAAGACACTATGGCGGAAGCCGCAAAGATTGTTCTGGCAAATACTTCGTGCGAATGCATAGACATAAATTGTGGCTGTCCTGTTCCAAAAGTTACAAAAACTGGTGCTGGCAGTGCTCTAATTCGGAATCCAGAAAAACTCTATTCAATAACAAAAGCGGTTGTTCAGGCGGTAGAAAATTTTAAAGGTGAGCGCAAAGATGAATTAGGGCTCCAATCGTCTGTAAAAGGAACTGTTCCTGTAACGGTAAAAATTAGAACAGGCTGGGATTCTTCTCATCTTACGTATAAAGAATGTGCGGACTCTGCGATAAGTGCAGGAGCGTCTGCAATAACGCTGCATGGAAGAACGACAGTTCAAGGCTATGGCGGAAAAGCCGATTGGAATGCGATTCGTGATTTGGTTCAATATGTCGACAGGCGAATTTTGGTTTTTGGAAACGGAGATGTAAAATCGCCGCAAGATGCAAAAATGATGTTTGAACAAACGCTTTGCGATGGAATTATGATTGGGCGTGCAGCACAGGGAAATCCACTCATCTTTAAAAGGGTAAAAGAATATCTTACAACTGGAAAAGAATGCGAAATTTCGCTAAAAGAAAGCCTCGCCCTCGGTTTTAAAGAAATGCAACTTTTGGTTTGTACTATTGGAGAAAAAGGTGCTTGCATGAAAATGCGCGGCAGGTTCAGCAACTATATTAAAGGGTTTGACGGTGCAAAAGAACTGCGATTAAAAGTTATACAATGTTCAACTCAGGAAGAATTTAAGGCTGTGTTGGAGCCATATCTGTCGTAAAACCTTGTAAAATCTTACTTTTAACCCTAAAATATTTCGTATGGGGATTTTTTCTTTTATTGCAAACCTTTTAGAATCAATTTTTATGGGTTCATCCCCAGAAGTCAAAAAAAAGCAGGCTTTGCATAAAATTCAAAACGAGTTAAAGGCATTTCAACCTAGCATATATAAAGATGGGCTTTTGCAGCCAAATTTTGCAGAACTCTTTAGAATTCTATATGAAAATACAAAGCCTGTCGGAGATTTGCTTTCTGCAACTATAAGTGGAGAAGATTTAAAAAGAAAAGAGCATTATGAAAATCAGCTGTTGCTCACGGGATTTACAGGCGCAAGTCAGGAAAAACTTGAAAATTTGAGCGTAGAAAAGCGAAAACAAGAAGTTATAGATTCAAAACTTCCTATGAGCAGAGTTTTTGAAAATCAAAAACACACTCTTGAGTTTTTAATAAAAGAATTGAATACTCCGGATTTTATAAAAATTGATGAAGTTATTTCGAAGTTGAATCAACTTACAGATTTCTGCCGTTTTAATTACATTTCGCTTATCCACAATTTTGATCCGGCTTATACAGGTCTTATTCCAGATTACCAGCCAGCGTTTGCACCTTGCTCTTTGGAGTCGCTTTCCGCATATCTTCAAGATTTTTATTATCTTGCAGCAAATCTAAAGATAACGACCTCTGTTGGTCGGGCTTTAACTGCACTTTTGAATATTCGACACGGAAAAGTTGTTTCTGTAGACGATTCGAATACATATTTTTCAGCTTTAAAAAAGATTAACACTGTGCTTTCAAAATATTTAACTGGAGATATACTTTTAAAACTTGCCAGAGTTGCAAAAAAAGATGCGGATTTTGTTCCTCCAACTGCTTCATATAAGATAAATGCAAGACAAAAATTTGCTTCACATCTTCAAGAAAAATTTATTTCGGATGAAACGCGGATAAAATCAGAAATAAAAGATAATACGATTTCTGTGGATTTAAAACAGTTGTTTGGAGAACGAAGCCTTTTGGAATTGAAGGGCTATAACGAAGAAAGCAGCGAAAAAATTCATTCGAACAGTACAAAGTCTTACACCTGGATTACTCCGTTACAGATTTTAAAAACTTTTATAAACGTATTCTTTGATGAAAAAATTCGCTCTCTTTTGGATGACATAGTTATAGAAGGATTTTTTGAGAATTCTGTTCAAAAATCAGAGTTTGCAAGTCAAGTTTATTCCTGTGTAGAAAGTTTGAATGAAATTGAAGTTTTTGAAAAATCGTTTGAACGTGGCGAAGAAAATGACCAAATCATAATCGAAGGTTACATTCGCGACGGAAGGAGAGATGCGGATTTTATAAAAAAACTGGAAACTTCTGTCGATACTATAAACGAACAAGCGCATAAAATTGTGCAGGATTTGAGCACGGAATTTTTTGGTCTTTACAAGCAAATTGAAGAAATTTTGATTGATTCAAAAAAAACAACCCCAAGCCTAGTTTCTAATATAAAAGTTTTGCTGGGTTCTTCAAGAAATCGAGAGAATGCTTCAAAACTTGAACAAGAATTTGAAAACTGGACAACATTTTTGGGTATAATGAAGAATTATGCAATAATGGGCGAGGTAGAAAGAAAGTGACCCAATATACTACGCAGACTGATTTTCCGTCAGAATACAGCGAAGTTGTTAAATATGATGAAATTGCCCAGCAATACGAAAAAAGAATTTACGATTTAAAACAGCTTTTGGAAATTTCGCGCTCGCTTTGCTCAACTATAGAATTTTCGCAGTTGATAGAATCTATTTTGTACACTTGCATGGGACAATTTAGAGTTTTGGGCGCAGGACTTTTCGTTTTGGATGCCTTAGATTCAGATCAATTTATTTTGGACAAAAACTATAATGGGCTTGAAGTTGACAAGAGCATAATGTATAAAATTCCAACAAATAATCCTTTAGTTCACTTAATTACAAAGGGCGACAAAGTTTTTACATTAGAAGAATTAAAAATGGAAATTCCAGCGGATACAAATATCGAGGCGGTTGGTTCTTTAAAAACTTCGTTAATCGTCCCTCTTGTTCAAAAAAATCACCTTGATGGAATTTTAATTTTTGGCGAAAGGATAACGCTCCCTCAAGAAAGCGGTTACAGTTCATATGAAAAAGAGCAGATTTTAACGATTGCAAATCTTGCAGCGATTGCAATTTATAATTCAGTTTTGCTTGAACGCTCTTCTACCGATATGATGACGCATTTAAAATTAAAATATTTTTTTTATAATGCGCTTGCCGATAAACTTGATTTTGCACTTGCTCAAAGTCTTCCTCTTGCTGTAATCATGTTTGATATAGATTTTTTTAAAAGATTTAACGATTCCTATGGGCATTCTTGTGGAGATTATGTTTTACAGACCGTTGCAAAAATTATCCGCTCGTGCATAAGAGCAAAAGACGTTGCAAGCCGTTACGGTGGCGAAGAATTTACCGTTATGCTCGACAATACAGATAAGGATGATGCAATGACAGTTGCAGAAAGAATTCGCTGCCATGTTGAAGAGTACGATTTTTGTTATGAAAATCAGCATGTAAAAGTTACGATTTCGGTGGGAGTTACCGTATTTAACTCTAAAACTAACCCTGTTACTTCTCCTAAACAACTCGTTGACCAAGCGGATCAGGCACTTTATATTTCAAAACGAAATGGAAGAAACCGAGTTACTCTTGCAGATCAAAAACTTATTTCAGAAATAAAAATAGCGGACTAAAGAATGGCATCAATAATACGAAAACCTTTTTCCTACAGTTTTAAAAATGCAACTCTCGCAATCATCTTAATCAATACAGCGATTTTCCTTATCCAGCAGGTTATTCCAAGTTTGAGTTACATTCTTTCATTAAATGTTTATAACTGCATTGGTGGAAAAATGTACTGGCAACCCTTTACATATATGTTCGTCCATGGGAATTTTCAGCATCTTTTTTTTAATATGCTGGGACTTTTCTTTTTTGGACTTTCAATAGAAAAGGCTTTGGGAACAAAAGAATTTTTATTGATGTATCTTTTAATTGGAACTTTGTGCGGACTTTTTTCGCTTGCGGTTTATTTTTTCACTGGGCAGTGGCGTATAATTTTATTAGGTGCAAGTGGGGCAGTTTATGCAGTTTTGCTTGCCTATGCGGTTGTTTTTCCAAAAAGTAGAATATTTATTTGGGGCTTGATCCCTGTTCCAGCTCCAGTGCTGGTTGTTGCTTATGCGATAATCGAATTTTTCAGTCATTTTTTAGGAATGCGTAGCGGAGTTGCACATTCTGTTCACCTTGCAGGTTTTGGTTTTTGCTGGTTGTATTTTCTTGTTCGGATGGGAATAAATCCTATAAAAGTATGGAAAAACGCTTATTTTTAATATTTTTTGCTTTATCGTTTTTTTCTGCAATTTGTTCGGCACAAAGCGTAAATCAGGAACAAAAAATTCAGATTCTTTTGTGGGCAGAAAAAGAAGCATATCCAGGAATTAATTGGCAAGAAGGAAAAGTTGACTTTGCAGAACAGGACGAAAATGAAAATCCATATTCGCTTGCAGTAAGCAGGCTAAAAAAAACTGGACCGTTTTTTGTTCAAGGAATGCTTTACGGTTGGAAAATCGACTATACGCCTTACGACAAAACGCGCGCAGTAAAAGAATACATAGATTTTTCGACAGTTCAAGAATTGACGGAAAAAGAATTAAATTCAATTCAATATGAGAATGTTGCTTCCAAAGATGACAGACTTTATTGCCGCGTTGAATTTAAGCGAAGTGCAAGTCAAATAAATCTTTATAATTCATGGAAAAGCATAAATAATCCTAAAATTCGAGGAGTCGGATACGGAAAACTTGAAGACGGTTTTGAAGGCATAAAGCAAGCGTGTGAGCAAGCGGTAAAAAATGCAGTTCGCGAATATTGGCGCTCGAGAATAAAAAACAAACCCAAGGAAATTTCTTTACGACTTTTGATTTCTTCTTCTCCGCTTATAGGTGTTGAAGCAGGGCGATATAGGGTTATGCTTGATTTTTTTATGGAAACAGATAGAATAACTGAGTATAGGATTTTTTAAATTCGATTTTGGGGGCTATAATGAAGAAATTTTTTGCACTCACAGCAACTTTTGTTTGTCTTTTAGGGCTTGCTTTTGCAGATGAAGTTGGAGATTTGTTAAAAGACCCTGTTGGAAACGAAACGGTTACGATTGTTCCCGAAGACCAGCATGTAACAAATAAAACAGCAAAGGTTCAATTGGAGTATACTCCACTTACGGATGAAGTTCGCCTTTATTATACCTGCCATGCAGTTGCTTTTGATCAAGGCGAAGCGATGAACACGGCACTTGCGGTTCTAAAGGATTTTCAGGAACAGAATAACTATTTTAGTTATAAATATATGAAGCGCGATTCCGTAAAATATTACAAAGACGAGAAGACAGGCTTTAAGTGGGCTATGTACCAGTCTTATGTAAGGTTTCAACGATAGAAAAAATCTTGAATAAAAATATAGAGCTGGTTTCCTCTGGAGACTGGCTCAAATTTTTTATAAGGTCATTGGACAAATCGAAATGACCAAAATTGCAAATTCAAATCTTAAAGTTCGAAAAAGTCCGCTTTGAGTAAAATTGGAAAATTAAAAATGGATATTCAAAACATCATTAAAAATCTTCATCCGCTGGAAATCAAAGTTCTTTTAAAATATAACGAAAAAGATGAATTAACTTCTGAAAAACTTCAAAAAGAATTGGATTATAAAGAAGGGCATGCAAATCAGGCATTTAGCTGGCTTGGCGGAAAGGAACTTTTGAATGTCTTTAGTCGAACACCTCATACTTTTTATGAAATTACAGATTTGGGGCGCGAATATGCAAAAAACGGAACTCCCGAAGAAAGGATAATTTCTTACGTAAAATCAAACGGAGCAAAGACTCTGCCAGAAATTGCAAATGGAGCAGGTCTTGAACAAAAAGATGTTGGCTCTGCGTTTGGACCTCTTTCTAAAGACGGCATTTTAAAGATGAATGCAGAAAAAAAAGTCGAATACACTGGAGCAGAGATTCCTGCAAGGATAAAACTTGCAGCAAAACTTTTAAAAATTGCAGCTGAATCGCAAAATGGTCAAATCGAAAGTTCTTCCCTTACAAAAGAAGAGCAGGATGCAATCGCCCCTTATGCAAAAAAAAGAGGTGCAGCAGACAGTGCATTTAAAATAATCGACAGAGAAACCGTAATCTATAAACTCACATCTGCGTCTAAAAAGATTTTGGACGCTCTGAAAACTGCGGGAATAACAGGGAACGAAATTGGTGAATTAACGCCAAAAATGCTCGAAAGCGGTGATTGGAAAAAAGGAACTTTCCGCGGATATAACATTGCAATTCCTCCAGCTCGCATAATTCCGGGACGAACAAACCCTTACGTACAATTTCTTGAACATGTAAAGGATAAATTGTGTTCGCTTGGATTTAAAGAATACGACGGACCGCTTGTTGAAACAGAATTCTGGAACGGCGACGCTTTGTTTATGCCACAGTTCCATGCTGCCCGCGATATTCACGATGTTTATCGAATAAAAAATCCAACTTATGCAAAATCTATAGAAGAGCCTTGGCTTTCTAATGTTGCAGCCGCACACAAAGACGGCGGAAACACTGGAAGCCGTGGCTGGAACTACGACTTTGACCACGAATTTACACGAAGGCTTGTATTGCGTTCTCAGGGAACAGTTCTTTCGGCACATCAGTTGCATAATGCAGAGGTTCCAGGAAAATATTTTGGAATTGCAAGATGTTTTAGATACGACAAAGTTGATGCAACTCACCTTTCTGACTTTTACCAGACAGAAGGAATAATTGCAGGCGAAGATGTGAATTTGCGCACTCTGCTCGGCATGCTTGAGATGTTTGCTACAGAAGTTGCTGGTGCTACGGAAGTAAAATATGTTCCAGGTTATTTTCCGTTTACAGAGCCGTCTGTAGAAGTTCATATAAAGCATCCGGTTTTAGGTTGGTTTGAACTTGGTGGTGCAGGAATTTTTAGACCAGAAGTTACAAAGGCACAGGGGCTTGATTGTCCGGTTCTTGCTTGGGGAATGGGAATTGACCGCATGGCTTTGATGGCTTTGGGCTTAAACGATTTAAGAGAATTGTTTAGCGAAGATATTGAAGAAGTAAGACTTCGAAAAGCGAAATTCTAAAATGAAGATGGCTGTTCTTTTTGAAAAGGAGCAGCCTATTTTTTTCGGATAATTTAATTTGATATTCGATTTTCTCTTTTCTTTATATGCTGTTAAAGCGTTAGATTATTGAGCTGGGCGGTTTGCAACAGTGTAAATTCAAGGGCTTTTTTGCATACGCCTTTTTCGCCGGATTTGCAGAAGGCGGTTACAAAGGGGCGACCGATTAAAACTCGGTCTGCTCCAAATGCCATCGCGGTTGCTATATCAAGCGGACTTCTTATGCCACCGTCTACCCAAATTTCGTCTGTGTAGTTTTTTATCTGCTCTGCAAAGTTTTGCAAAAATTCTGCGGTTGAACCTATGCGTGTTTCTATTCTGCCACCATGGTTTGATATGTATGCACAATCTGGGCGCAATTCTTCTAAAAGTTTTATGTCTTCTGTGTTAAAAATGCCTTTTATGATAAACGGTTTTCCTTTTTCTTTAAGATAATCTTTTATCTGCTTTAATTGAGAAGGCGTTTTTTTTTCTAAATTTACGAGCTTTTTCATTGTGGCGATGTTATATGAATCTATGTCGATTCCGATTGCACTTGCATAAGGAAGGCACATCTCTATGTGTTCAAAGATTTTTTTATTTTCAAAGGGTTTGATAAAAAAAACAGCCTTTGCCTTTTTGTCCGTTTTTTGCAAATTTTTTACAGCTTTTATTCCGTATTTTATTTTTTCGTCTGGATATCCGTCGCCAGCGCACAATCCAACTCCGCACTTATGTATGCAGGAGAAAATTTCCCTGTAATAAAGTTCTTCGTCGTTAAAGCCTATATTTTCTACTGCGCCTGTCATTGGAGCGAGGCTTATTTTGGGAATGCGGTCTGTGATTGCACGTTCTAAAAAATTTACGAACAGGAGTGGATTTTCTTTGCGGCAGACTTCCCAGCCGTCGCAGTTGAGGCGAAAATTTATGTTTCGTTCTACACCGCCCATTCCTGGAAGTTGCCCTATGCAACCTGTTCCATTGCAGTTGGTGCAAAAATGGCATTTAAAATTATTCATTGTGCTGTTGTTTTTTTGTTTGTGTTTTTTCTATTATACTTTTTTGTATTCAGGCGGGACAAGTAACTTTTTATTTGACCACAAAACTTACCCCGTGCGGTAGGGGCGCAAGTCCGCTGAGGAGTTTACGACGAAGCGGATGAGCGTTAGCGAACCCCGAACGGACGGTTGCGGTAAAAAGGTGTGGTAAATCATTCTAAATAAAAGTTTTTTTTTACCGATAATTGTGGAGTAGATTTGATTGAAATTTCTCTCTGGAGCTTTTTGATGAATAAAAATATAAAAATAACAACTGTTGCAGGAATTTTACTTTATTCTCTGGCAGCTTTTTTTTCTGTTGCTCTTTTGTGCGTGCTTTTTGACGCTGTCGGGATTTTTGCAGGAAACGGCTTTTTTTTGTTCAAGTTTGGCAAACTTTTTACAGGAGTTTACGGACTTTGCTCGATTTTTATCCCTGTTTTTTTGTTGATTTGCGCCTTTGAATGTTTTGCGACAAGATGGAGGGTACGAAATGGAGTTTTGCTTTTAGGTTCAATCGTTCCGTTTTTTACTTTGGACGCTTTGGAACACCTTTGCAGGATTTTTATTGCAAACGATAGTGGCGATATTCTGGCTATGAAGCTTGCTGCGTCTTTGTTTACTGGCGGAATTATTGTTGCAGTTGAATATTTGATTTTTTCGATAATCGGCGAAGCGGTTGAATCTTCAATTTTGCAGAAAAAAAATGGCGGATTAACCGAGAAAAATTTGCGTGATGAAAATGCAAACGATAAAAGTGCAAATGACGGAAACGCCGATTTTGGTGATGAAAATGCAAATGCGAATGTTGGTGATGGAACTGCGGATTCTGGCGTTGCTGGCGAAGAAATATCTGGTGGGAAAAAGGCGAATGATAATTTATTAAACGAATCGATTGTTGAAGGCGAAAAAGATATTGCTGGCGAAGAGCAAATTTTGCCTAAAAAAAATTCTATTGGCAGTGGCGAAAATAATATAGAAAAAAATCCGTTTGAAAATATTTTTGATGAGCAGGATAAAGAAGAAAAATTTAGCGAGCTTTTGATAGGCGAAACGAGCGAAACTTTTGTTCCTAAAAACGCAGATGATGAAAATAGTGGCGAAAACGATGATGCAGTCGAAGATACAAAATCGGGCGGAACTGCGGAAAATACAGAATCAAGTTCGGGTGAAAATGCGGAAGAAAATCCGGGCGAAAATACAGAAAATTTTTTGTTTGAAGATTTTTCTTATAAAGCAGAGCCTAATGGTGATGAATTTTTAAAATCTCAAAGTTCTTGTTTGAACGGCGACTCTGATTTTACCGAAGAAAATATCGTAAGCGATGAGCAGGTAAAAAGCGACGGAGTTTTTTTAGAAGACGAAACTGAAGAAAAAAGCGATGTAGAAGATGGGGAAAATGCAAATATAAGTGATAAAAGCGATGAAGTTTGCGATGAAAATATAAACAATACGAATGATGAAATTGATGCCGAAAACGACTATGAAAAAGGAGTTTCAGAAAATACTGAGACTTTGGACGATTTTAGCGATTTGGATTTTTACAATGATGAAGTTGCAAAAGGCGAAGACGGTTTTGGAGATGATGTAGAAATTGAAAATTCCGATGGGAATGATGACCTTTTGAATTTTGTTGAAAAACGAAACAGCAGTTTTGAATCCATATTTGAGCAGATGAGAAGCGATGCAGAAAAAAATCCTGTTTTGAGCAAAACCGCTGGTCAGTCAAACAGTTTTGGCGACGGAAATGGGGGTAAAAACACCGGCATTTCTGATAGAGAAACGCTTGCAGAAAGTTCTACTTCAAAAAATAAAAATTCAGCACTCGAAAATCTTGAATTTGACCCGACTGCTGCTCCAGTTGTCGATTGCAATGGACTTCCGTACGGAACTGCGGTTCCTCTTGATATAAAAGATAATTCTTTTGAAGAAATTGCGATGGCAAAAAAAGATTCAACTCCACTTTCGTTTGCACAAAAAGCGGTTGCTGTAGAAAAAAAATCTCTTCCTAAAAAAAATCTTATCAACTACAAAATTCCAATTGAGGGGATTCTTCAAACTTATGATAACGGAGAATATTGGATTATAGACGAGGCAACTAGAAAAAAGGCGTTAGATTTAAAACAGACTTTGGCAGAATTTAACATAGAAGTCGAAGTTACAGGAATTAGAAAAGGACCTGTTGTAACAATGTTCGAAGTTTTGCCTGCTCCTGGTGTGAACGTCAATAAAATTCGCTCGCTGCAAGATAACATTGCGCTCAGGCTTGCTGCAATTTCTGTGCGTATAGTTTCGCCAATTCCCGGAAAAAGTGCAGTTGGCATTGAAATTCCTAATAAAACTCGTGCAATCGTAAGTTTTAGAGAAATCCTCGAAAATAAAAATACGCTTTTTGATAAGATGGCAATTCCCGTGATTTTAGGAAAAGATATTTCTGGCGAACCTCAAGTTATAGATTTGGCAAAAACGCCACATCTTTTGATTGCAGGTTCAACTGGTTCTGGAAAATCCGTTTGCGTAAACAGCCTTATTCTTTCTATTTTATATAAGAGAAATCCTGCTCAAGTTAAATTGATTTTAATCGATCCAAAGGTTGTTGAATTAAAACTTTACAACGACATTCCTCATCTTTTAACTCCGGTAATCACAGAACCAAAAAAAGCATTGCAAGCGTTGCAATATTGCATTTGCGAAATGGAAAGACGCTATGCACTTTTGGATAATATGGGAGTACGCGATATTACAAGTTATAACAGGAGAATAAGCGAAAGAAAATTGATGCAGGAAAAACTGCCTTACATCGTCATAATAATTGATGAATTTGCGGATTTGATGGCTACCACTGGGAAAGAACTTGAATCAAATGTTGCTCGTTTGGCTGCTATGAGCCGTGCTGTAGGAATTCATCTTGTTTTGGCTACTCAAAGACCTTCTGTAAATGTTATTACTGGCCTTATAAAAGCAAATATCCCGAGCAGAATCGCATTTATGGTTGCAAGTCGCACGGATTCCAACATAATAATAGACCAAATTGGTGCAGAAAAACTTTTAGGCAAAGGCGATATGCTTTATGCAAGTGCGACAGATCCGTTCCCAGTTCGTATTCAAGGAACTTTGGTAAGCGATGATGAAGTTGAAAAAGTTGTTGAATGTGTAAAACAGTATGGCGAGCCAGATTACATTGATGATGAAATTTTTGTTGAAGATGAAGATGATAGCGACCAAAATTTAGCACTTTTTAGCGATGGCGAAGATTCGCTTTATGACCAGGCGCTGGAAATTGTAATGCAGTCTGGAAAAGCGAGCGCTTCGTATCTGCAAAGGAGATTGAAAATAGGATACAACCGCGCTGCAAGACTCGTAGAAGAAATGGAAGACAGGGGAATTGTAGGACCACAAAACGGCTCAAAACCGCGAGAAGTAATCTACGTTCCATAAGGAAAGATAGATATTGCGAAAGAAAACTGGAGCTGGTTAATGACACTCAGATTTTTTTATACAATCTTTTAACATATTTTACCGCCCGATGACACAAAGTCGTATATTTTTTATACTTTTGTTCAGGTGTGGAGGCGATATGACTGGATATGAAAAAATTGCGATTTTGCTTGGCGAATTGGGGAATGGTGCAAGCGAGGCAGTTTTGGATAGATTAAAACTTTCGTCCGAGCAGATGAATAAAATAAAAAAAGCGATGAAATCTGTTCGAGGTTATGGCGATAAAGTTTACGACCCAAATGATAGCACTCAGGTTAATCGAGAGCTTGCCGTTTTAGAAGAATTTAAAAGATATGGTGAATTGCGGGGAATATATAGAGAAGTTCCTCATACTGGACTTTTAAAGACCAGCGAGGGAACCGCTCAAAACGTGAGAAATATTGCCTCTACCGATCCTGAAGCGATGGCCAAAGTTCTTGCCTTATGGCTTGGTAGCGACAAAAAATAATTTTATTTTTTTACAGGTTTCTTTGTTGTAACTTTTTTAGATGCAGCTCTTGGTTTTTCAGTCTTTTTCAAATCTTTATCTGAAGGAATACAAACTACTACTGAATTTTCTGTGTTAGAAAAAGGAGCTGGAATATACTTGTCTGCATCCCAGTCATTTTCCCAACGGCTGCCATCTAAAAGATATCGATATTGATATTCCTTTCCTGCTTCAAGTTCTAATGTAACCGAAAATGAACCATTTTTTTCCTTTTTGAGAGGAGTTTCTGTACTGCTCCAAGAGTTAAAGTCGCCTGCAATTGTAACACCCTGTGCGCCTTGCAATGATTCTTTTTTTACGATGAACGTAACTTTGCAAGTTTTGGCGTCTGGTGAATAATCCTTTTTTACTGCCATAAAAAATCTCCTTTTTTTATAATTTTTTCAGAAATAAATAATTTTATGTTCTGAACTTTCCCAATTATACGCTGTTATTGTGAGATTTGCCAATAAATTATAGAATTATTAATAAACAAGTCTAATTTCCGCCGATTTATCCAAAATTGCAGAGCGGAGACCTGTTCTTGAGAGCAGGCAAATCTTGCTAAAAAGGAGGCTCGAATATGAGTACTAGTCTTAAAAATAATCACTATCTTTTTACATCAGAATCTGTGGGCGAAGGTCATCCTGATAAACTTTGCGATCAAATATCGGATGCGATTCTCGACTATTGTATTTCGCTTGATCCAGATGTTCATGTTGCATGCGAAACTTTTTCTACAACTGATTTTATATTAGTTGGTGGCGAAATCGGTTTTCAAAAGCAGAATATCGATTTTGCGGAATTAAATGCGAATATCGAAAAAATTGCTCGTAAAGTTGCAGTTGATATCGGCTATACTTCGCAAGAAGTTGGTTTGGACGGAAATAATTGCATATTTATGAATCGAATGCACGCTCAGTCTGCCGATATAAATCAAGGTGTTGTCGGCAAAGGTCTTGATGAATACGAAGGTCAGCAGGGGGCAGGAGATCAAGGAATGATGTTTGGTTTTGCTTGCAATGATACAAATGCTTTAATGCCAGCTCCTGTTTATTATTCTCATCAGGTTCTTTTAAAAGCAAATGAACTTCGCCACAACGGAACTATAAAATGGCTTCGTCCAGATGCAAAATCGCAGATTACTGTAGAATATGATGAAACACACAGACCTGTTAGAATAGACACAGTGGTTGTTTCTCATCAGCATAATCCAGATGTTGATTACAAAACTATAAAAGAAACAATAATTGAACAAATAATAAAGCCAGTTCTTGAGCCTACAGGGTTGCTCGACTCCAATACGAAATTTTTTATAAATCCAACTGGAAAATTCGTTACTGGCGGTCCTGACGGAGATGCAGGCCTTACAGGAAGAAAAATAATCGTAGACACTTATGGCGGGATGGGTCGTCATGGTGGTGGCGCTTTTTCTGGTAAAGACCCTTCAAAAGTAGACCGCTCGGCTGCGTATATGGCGCGCTACATTGCAAAAAATATTGTTGCAGCAAAACTTGCTGACCGTGCAGAAGTTGAACTTGCCTATGCGATTGGCGTTCCGTTCCCTGTTTCTATAATGATAGAAACTTTTGGCACAGAAAAAGTTGAACATTCAAAAATTGAAAGCGCTGTAAAAAAGGTTTTTGATTGCACTCCAGCAGGCATAGTTAAGACTTTGGATTTAAAGAAACCAATCTATCAAAAAACTTCAAATTACGGTCATTTTGGTCGAGAAGGATTTTCTTGGGAACAAACTGATAAGATTGATTTGCTAAAAGCAGAATTAAAATAATTTTTTCGAAGATGCTTTCCTAATCCAAAAAAAATTGAAAATGAAACTTTTGACTAAAGAGCAAATTGTTGAAGTTTTAGAGCGTTTTAAAAAGGCAAATCCAAATCCGCGGGCAGAACTTGAATATGTAAATCCGTTTACGCTTTTGGTTTCCGTCGTTTTGAGCGCTCAAGCAACCGATAAATCTGTAAACATTGCGACGGCTCCTCTATATAAGATTGCCGATAATCCTCAAGCGATTCTTGACTTGGGCGAAGAAAAATTGGTTGGCTACATAAAATCGATTGGACTTTGGAAAAATAAATCGAAGAATATCATCGCTCTCTGTAAAAAATTGATAAGCGATTTTGGTGGCGAAGTTCCGCACGACAGAGAAAAATTGATGAGCTTGCCAGGCGTTGGAAGAAAAACTGCCAATGTTGTTTTAAATGTAATTTGGGGTGAACACACAATGCCTGTCGATACTCACCTTTTGCGATTTTGTCCAAAGGTTGGTCTTGCACAAGGTAAAAATCCTCAAGAGGTGGAAATGAGCCTTTTGGAGCGAATCCCCGATGAATATATGGTGCAGGCGCATCACTGGTTTTTATTGCACGGACGGTATGTCTGTACCGCAAGAAACCCAAAATGCAGTGAATGTATTTTAAATGACCTCTGCTGTCATAATGAGATACAATAACGAAAATGAAAATCGCTTAAAATGTATCAATGGAATATAACTTTATAAAAAAATCTTGTTGGAGAAAATTATGGAAGAAAATTTGACGGATTCTTCAAATCTTGCTTTTGATACAGCAAGCCATTTAAAATCTATCTTTTACATAGATGAATTAAAAAATTATTTTACAGCAGAAAATCTTACAAGAATTATAACAAGCCTTATTTCAATCCTGTTTTTTTGGTTGATTTATCGGGCGATAAGGCATTTTGTAACAAGTTCGCTAAAAAAATCGTTACAAAAGAAAACCGTTTTGCTGATTGAGCGCGGCATAAGCTATTGTTTTTATGCGATAATCAGCATGTTCATTTTGGGTCTGTTTGGAATAAAATTGAACACAATTTGGGGTGCTGCTGGAATTGCCGGAATTGCAATCGGTTTTGCGGCTCAAACTTCCATAAGCAATCTTATAAGCGGAATTTTTGTCGTTACAGACAGGGCGATGAAAATCGGTGATTTTATTGAAGTAGAAGATGTTTCTGGCACTGTCGATAGAATCGGCATAATTTCTATAAAAATTCGCACTATGGATAATCAAGAAGTTAGAATCCCAAATTCTACTATAATAAATTCAAAACTCATAAACTATTCTGGACACAAACACAGACGCTATGTTTTCAGTTTTAATGTGGATTATTTTGCAGATTTGGATAAAGTTATAGAGATTTTGCTGGAAGTTCCAAAACTTTGCCCAAGTGTAATACTCGATGAAGAAGATTATGCGCCAAAGGCTTTTTGCGCAATGCTTAGCGAAACTGGCGTTACTATGAACCTTATAGTTTGGGGCGAAAGAGTTAATTTTTTAAAACTAAAAGGTGAAGTGTGTTTAAATACAATCAATTCTTTAAAGGCCGCTGGAATTTCAATCGCATTTAATAGAACAAATGTAAATATAATTCCTCAAGAAGAATAAGACAGGCTATCAGTATTTTAGAGTTTTTAATCGGCTCTAAATAATAATATGTTGGCTGTCTTTTATTTAAAGAAATAAAACTTTAATATCTTTGCTGTAATGAGAAAATATCCTTCCCAAATGTTTAATTCAAGTTTCCTAAACAAGCTTATTTGGCCTTTGGTTGTAGAGCAATTTTTGGCTATGACGATTGGCGCTTGCGACACGATAATGGTTTCTTCTGTGGGAGAAGCTGGCGTAAGTGGTGTTAGCCTTATAGATCAGTTAGGGCAACTTGTTATCCAGCTTTTTGCTGCTTTTGCAACTGGAGGTGCGGTTGTTGCAAGTCAATATCTGGGGCATAAAGAGGACGATGAAGCACGCCGTTCTGCAAAGCAACTTTTAAACCTTTCCGTTGTTGCAGGGCTTTTTATCATTGCAGTGTGCCTCCCGTTTAGGCAGCATATTCTTTCTGCGATTTTTGGTTCTATCGAAAAACCCATAATGGAAAATGCGCTTACGTATTTTACATGGATTTTATTGACCATGCCAGTTTTGGGAATATACAACAGTTGTGCGGCGCTTTGTCGTGCAATGGGTAACAGCAACATAAGTTTAAAAGTCAGTTTTATAATGAACCTTGCAAATGTGACTGGAAATGCGATTTTAATTTATGGTTTTAATATGGGCGTTGCAGGGGCTGGAATTTCTACGCTTGTAAGCAGAATTATTGCAGCAATAATGATGCTGTTCATCCTTCATCAAAAAAAATGGCCGCTGTATTTAGAAAAAATATTTAAACCAGAACTCAACTTTAAACTTTTGGGGAAAATTCTAAAGGTTGCGCTTCCAAGTGGAATTGAAAATTCCGTGTTTCACATCGGAAAAACCCTCGTATATTCTTTTATGTCTGGTTTTGGAACTGTAGCGATTGCGGCAAATGCAATCACAAATACGATTGCAAGTTTTTCCAATATTCCAGGAAACGCGATTGGTTTAGCGAGCGTAACGATAGTTGGGCATTGCATTGGAGCAGACGAAAAAGAACAGGCAAAAATCTACGGAAGAAAGATGATGTTCATCGCCTACGCTGGTATGTTTTTTACAGCAGGACTGATGTTCATTCTATCGCCACTTTTGGTAAGTGCCTTTAATTTGACACAAGCGTCTCGTGACCTTGCAGTTATTGTTATAAGAAGTTGCATGATTGCAAATATAATTTTATGGCCAATGAGTTTTACCCTCCCAAATATATTGCGGGGCGCAGGCGACGTAAAATACACGATGATAGTTTCCAACATAAGCATGTGGCTTTTTAGAGTTTTAGGAAGTTATTTAATTTCAAATTGGCTTTTGCATAAATTTCCAGAAAACACCCATTTCGCTCTATACGGAGTTTGGGCTGGAATGTACATCGACTGGCTTTGTCGAGGCGTGTTTTTTTATGTAAGGTTTCTGGGCAATAAATGGTTAGACAAAAAAGTCATTTAAAATATTTTCAATTTGATTTTTTTATATCGCAAAATGATATAATTTTTTTGTATGCAAAGAGTTTTTAAAGATACAAGAATTTTGGACGCTGCTTGTCAGAAGAATTTTCTGCTTTCCGAAGATGTCATGATGGAAAATGCTGCTTCTGCTTTGGAAAGTGAAATAAGGCTCAATTCAAAAAATGACGAAAAAATATTTGTTTTTTGTGGCGGTGGAAACAACGGCGCAGACGGATATGCGCTTGCAAGAAGAATTTCTGGGGACTATGCAATAAAAATTGTTCAATGTGCAAAACCAAAATCAAATATGTGCATACTTCAATTTGAGCGTGCAAAAAATTGTGGGATTGAATTTATTGAATTAGAGAATTTTTTTAATCAAAGGATAGATGATTTTGATGTGGCTGTAGATTGTATCTTTGGAAGCGGCTTTTATGGAGACTTTTTAGACGAAACAGGTAAACTCATCGCAAAAGCTCTTGATTTTATTAACGATTCAAACTGTTTAAAAATTGCCTGCGATGTTCCAACTGGAATTCGAGCGGACGGAAGCCTCGCTTTGTCGGTTTTTCGTGCAGATTCAACCGTTACAATGGGTGCTCAAAAACTCTGCCTCCATAGCGATTTTGCAAAGGATTATGTTGGGAAGATTAAACTTTGCAATCTTGGAATAAGCAGAGAGCTTTTTGAAACTTGTACTGAAAATTCAAACGACAAAATAAAAGGAAATCCTTCAAAAACATATCTTTTAGAAGAAGGCGATTTAATTTTTCCGCATAGAAATAAAACTTTTGTGAACAAAGGTAGTTTTGGTTGTGCTTGCATTGCCTGTGGAAAGATGAAAGGCGCTGCAATTATCGCCGCAAAGGCTTGTTTTTCTTTTGGAGCAGGACTCGTAACTATTGTAAATCGGAACGAAAATTTTGTAGATGAAAATGATTTTTCTTTTCCACCAGAATTATTGATTTCTAAAGAAATTCCTTCAAAAATTACTTCTCTTGCTTTAGGAATGGGACTTGGTTTTGACGAAGATACGATAAAATTTTATGTAGATTTTATTATCAATAATCCAAAAATTCCTGTTGTGTTGGATGCCGATATACTTTATTCCCCTTATATAACGCAGATTTTAGAACAAAGGCCAGAAGGTTGTGTTTTAACTCCGCATCCAAAGGAATTTTCTTCTCTTTTGGAAATTTGTTCTTTAGGAAAGTACAGCATAGAAGAGTGCATCCTAAATCGTGTTGAACTTGCACAAAAATTTTGCGAAAAATACGAAGGTGCAGTTCTCTTAGCAAAAGGCTCAAATCCTGTTATATGCAGATATTCTAAAAACGAAGCTTTGCTTTTTGTAAACACGCTCGGTTCAAACTCATTGGCAAAAGGTGGAAGTGGTGATGTGCTTTCTGGGCTTATCTGTTCGCTTTTGGCTCAAGGCTGGGACAGTTTAGACGCTGCAAAAAATGCAAGCCTTGCACATTCGCTTGCAAGCACTCGCATAAAAAACGATTTTGCCTTAACACCACAAAAACTTATCGAGAAAATCTGTGAACTTTAATATTTGTGTTTTGTAGAAATATCGCTTTTATTTGGCAGAACTGAATTATCGCTTTTGTCTTTTTCCTGCTTCTATAAAATCCATGTGGGCTCTGTCTTTTTTGCTCAATCTTTTAGTGCCTAAATCTATGGAATCAGATTTTTCGTTTGATTTTTTGTGGAAATGTTCGCCTTTTGAATTTTCAAAAATATCGTTTAGTTTTTGAATCCACACTGGAACTTTTGGATTTTTATCTCCTCGTTTAACATATTCAAGCCAATCGCTGCTTTCTGGAACTTCAAATTTTAGAATTTCATCATTAAAGGGATGAATAAATTCCAAAGTTCTTGCGTGTAGACAAAGCCTTCCAAAATTATCAGTTTTTGCTCTGTAATTTTCATCGCCTGCAAGCGGATATCCTTTGCTCGCTAAATGTGCCCTTATCTGATTTTTTTTGCCTGTGTCCAGAGAAAGTTCAAAAAGCGTATGCGTTTCGCCTGCTTCTATTATCTTATAATGAGTTCTTGCTGGCACAGTTTTGTTTGCCGAGTCGTTTTCTTTGGGAACAAAACCGACATTGTTCGCATTAAAAGCCAGATTGTCGTCAATCAATCCTTCGTTTTGCAAAAGCAGCGCTTTATTTTTTGGATTTTCGGCAACCGCCCTGTAGATGCGCGATTTTATCACAGAATGCCAGTTGTCCATTATTTTCTTTTGAGCAAGTTCTGTGAGGGCAAACATCATAACGCCAGAAGTATCTCTGTCTAATCTATGAACAGCAAAAGGTCTGTGTTTTGAATTAAAAGTTCCATTTTTCCGCATTAAATTTTCGAGGATGCTCTGTGCAGTTTTTGCCCGGCTTCCAGGATATGGAACGCTTAAAAGTCCGCTCGGTTTATTTACAACGCAGATATATTCATCTCCGTAAAGGATTTCCAGAAAATCGTGTCCTGAATTTTGCTTTTGTTTTTCGTCTTTTTTTGTCTTGCCTTCTGACATAGTTCCTCCGTTAACTTTATTAAAATTAGTAATGCGGTGGTTTTCGGCTTGGAATTTCCATATTTTCTGACAAATCAGAAATTCTCCCCGAAAGAATTTTGTTTTCCTGACGCAAAAGGTCGATTTCTTTTTGTTGCTTTACGACTTCGCTCTGAAGTTCATCCACAAATTTATTCAAATATGCAAGTTTTATTTCAAGGTTCATAAATCTGTCTTCAATTTCTGTCTGCACAAAACAACCTCTTTTTTATTTTAGTTTTTACCAGAGAACAGACCAAGACTTTGAATGCTCAAGCGTTAAAAGTTCTCCAATTTTTAATTGAATTTTTGTGTTCTTCTTTAAATCTGGGCTTTTTAGTTCAATTTTTAATATTCCGTTTGTAAAATCATTTGCAATTTCTTCGCCATAAACCGATGCGAGCAAAGCTTTGTATTCTGTAAAACTCATTTTTTCATCATTCAAGCAAGGAATCATAAGCAAATCTAAATATCCACGGCTTTCTTCGTCCAAAATTTGATAGAGCAAATTAAATTCTTTAGGTCCAAAAGTGAGCGTTAGCGAATTTGCAGTTTTCGTTAGAATTTTGCTTTTAGAAAGAGTTGTCTTTGAAATCGAATAAATCGACGCCGAAGATCCTATTGAATTGCTGTTTCCAACCTTTGCAGAAACATCTTTTGCACCCATCGCAGTTAAGATTTTTTTTATCTCCTCTTCAGAAAAAAATTGATTTTCGTTCAAATCGTTTGCGTTTTTTTCTGTCGAAGTTGTGAGTGTTTGCGAGAGATCTTTTAACAGTTCAATTTCTTTTTGCGAAAATGCAAGAGAAAAATCCAATTTTACATCATCATTTTGTAGAGCGGTTATGCTTATGCCAGACGAGCACGAACAAAGCAAAAGTAAGGCAAGGTTTATTGCTGCTGCAAAAAAATAAAATCTTTTCATATAAATTATAAGAGCGAACTAAAAGGCAAGGTTACGCGAATTCCAGAAGAAAAAACCAACCCAGTTGCAAGACTTTTTATTGGACTTAACGCTGCGCCATTTGTTTCGTTAAAAACAGTATAATGAATATCCTGCGTAAAACAAAGGTCAAATTTTCCTGTTTTTATTGGAGGTGTGTTAAAACAAACTCCAAGTATTCCAGGGAAAACAGACGCTTTTATATCTTCTCCGTCGCTGCCCTGCAATTTTGGATTTCCAATCGTAAAAACTGGACCTGCAAAAATTCTAACATAGTCTTTTACGGTAAGGCTAAAGATAATCGGCAGTTGCAAAATTCCAGTTCCGCCGTCCCAGCGTACAATAGTGCCAATTCCTGGTTTTAACTCGTGTGAATCGTACAAAGCATTTACACCGAGGTTTATACCTCTAAGATTTAATCTAAAATATTCTGGCGTAAAGAAATTCCAATCCATCGATAAATTCGCATCCAAACTAACTTTTTGCAAGAAATCTGCACCCTTTATTGAATTTTTCTTTCCAGAAGAATTTTGCCTTGATTTATTGGAAGCAATTCCGATTTCCCCATTTTTTTCAGAGGATTTTACGGATGAACTTTCGTCGTCTTCGGCGTTTTTTAACTCTTCATTTTCTAAAACTTTTGAAGGCGGCAAAAATCTTCCTGTTTTAAAATATTTGCCTCTCCAGTAACCTTCGTTCAATGAACTCAAAATTACTCCAGTGTTAGGACCGTCGGAAGCAGCATTTAAAAATTGATTGTTACCGATGTAAATGCCAACGTGGCTTGGCTCGGCGGATGCGGTTGTCTTAAAAAATACCAAGTCTCCAATTTCCCGCTGGCTGTCGTCGATTATTTTGCAATATCTGTAGATGTTGGTTACGGTTCTTGGAAGTTGCCAGCCAATAGATTCGCGTGCAACAGCGTAAACATAGCCAGAACAGTCAAAAGAAGCAGGCCCTGTCGCTCCACTTACATAAGGGCTTCCAACATATTTTTTGCCATATTCGGCAAAGGTCTGTCTCGTTTTTAGCGCTTCGGCAGATTTTTCCAAAGCATTTTGAGCGCACAGACGCGGCGTAAACAAAATTAAAAACACAAAGCAGAGCCATACAAAAAGGTGATTTCGTTCAATTCTAGTCATATAAAGATTATCGGAAAATTTTAAATCCAATACAAGAAAAAAATACGGGCGCCACCTTTCGCTTTGCTCAAGGTCTGGTGTTACGCAATTCGCTAACGCTCATCCTCCTCGTCAGCACTCAAGCGTGCTGCCTGCGGTGGACGCGTAAACGCGTTGCTCCATACCCTGGCGCAAAATAAATCGTATTTAAATCATCAAAAAAATCTGTTAAAGTGTTTTTCAATAAAAAGGCAATTTGTTTTTGTTAAGAGGTATTTTATGAATCACAATATGCAGATTTTGCAGGAGATGGCAGCAAAAAATGGTCCACTTTGCGTAGGTTTGGACACAGATCCTTCATATCTTCCAGAACCGCTTTTAAAAGTTTTTTCTTCGCCAGCAGAAGCAATTCTTGCATATAACAAAGAGATAATAAAACGAGTTGCTTCGGAAAAATCCGCTTGTTGTTTTAAAATCCAAATTGCATATTACGAAGCGATGGGCTTGGAAGGTTTAAAAGCCTACATACAGACAATTAAAGCCGTTCACGAAGCTGGCTTTTTAGCGATTAGCGACATAAAAAGAGGCGATATTGCAGATACGGCAAAGGCTTATGCAAGGGCTCATTTGTCTGGCGAGTTCGAAAGCGACATTATCACGATAAATCCGTACATGGGTTTTGACACGCTCAAACCTTTTACAGAATATTGCAAACCTGTTGAATCGAGAGGCACATCGCAAATTGCTCCGCAAAAGGTTGGAGGTAAAGGAATTTTTGTTTTATTGAGGACTTCAAATCCTGGTATGGTGGACATAGAACAGCAGGAATTAAAATCTGGTGGACGGGTTTTAGATTGCACAGGTAAAGAATTGCAAAGGATTGCCAGAGAGTTTGACCTTTTGTACCAAAACCAAACTTGCTCTCCAGTGGGGGCGGTGGTCGGTTGTACACAAGAAAGCGATGCAAGGCTTTTACGAGATGCGTATCCAAACATCTTCTTTTTAATTCCAGGTTATGGTGCTCAAGGTGGAGAAGCAAAGATTGCGGCAACTCTCTTAGACAAAGCAGGCGGTACTGTAAACTCAAGCCGAGGAATACTTTGTGCATGGAAAAAAGCTCCAGAACTTGCAAATAAAGTTGAAACTGGAAACCTTTGTTTAAAAGAGATTGCAGATGCAGCAGGTGCTGCCTGTGTAAATGCAAAAAAAGATTTGCTCGCTGCAAAAAAATCTCTTGGTCTTTAATTTAAAGATTTTTATAGAGGAAGTCAGATGAAAAATGTAAAAGATTGTTCTGGTAACGATTTGCCGTTTTTTGCACTTGCAAGCGTTTTAGACAGTTACGCCGTTCAAACTGCTTTTCCCAAAGGAAGCATTTGGTGTTTAAAACTTGTAGTAAAAAATGAAGAAAAACAAAATTTTGGCTGTCGTCCCGGTCAATTTTACATGCTTCGCTGTCGTAATTCAGCCTTATTGCTTGCACGCCCTATTAGCGTTTACGACTGTAAGAAAATTTCAGACAACGAAATCGCTTTAGATTTTTTGATTTTGTTAAAAGGACAGGGCACAAAAGAACTCGTATCTGTTAGAAAAGACGACAAAATAGAAGTTTTAGGGCCACTTGGAAACTACTGGCAATCTCCAGACGAAAATCAAAAAGTAGCATTGATAGGTGGCGGGGTTGGGGTTGCTCCAGTTGCGGCTTTTGCTTCTACCTTAAAAGAAAAATCCTACGATTTTTATGCGGCATTTAAAAGCGGAGCTTATGGTCTTGAAAATATAAAACCAAACAGACTCACCGTTACAACCGACGACGGTTCTGTTGGAATAAAAGGAATGATTACCGCAGCGCTCGATGTTCAAACTGTAAAAAATTATGATGTTGTCTATGCATGCGGCCCTACGCCAATGCTTGGTGCGATTCAAAAGTTGTGTAAAGAAGCAGATATAAAATTGTGGGTCAGCATGGAAAACCGTATGGCTTGCGGAGTGGGAGCTTGCCTTGGGTGTACCATATTTACAAAAGAAGGAAACAAGCGGTGTTGCAAGGACGGTCCTATTTTTGACGGTCAGATAATAGATTTTTCAAAGATTGATTCTCCTATTACATCTCCAAAAATCGAAAAAAGACTTCCATTAAAAGATGAAAGCCCGGATTTGACAGTAAACATCTGTGGAGTGGAATTTTCAAATCCTGTAATCGCTGCTAGTGGAACTTTTGGTTATGGCAGTGAATATTCGAGCGTAATCGATGTCGACGGTTTGGGCGGAATCTGCTCTAAAGGACTTACTTTTGAAGGACAGCCGGGAAATAAAGGAATCCGTCTGATAGAAACTCCGATGGGGCTTATAAACTCGATTGGTCTTGAAAATCCGGGAATAAAACATTTTATCGAAAATGAACTTCCTATAATGAAAAAATTCAAGGCAAAAACGATAGTCAATTTGAGCGGAAAATCGCTTGAAACTTATGTGGAAGGTGCAAAACTTCTTGAGCAGACAGACATTCCAATGATTGAACTTAACATAAGTTGCCCAAATGTAAAGGCTGGTGGCATGGCGTTTGGAATGGACTGCCAGGCAGCAACTACAGTTGTAAAGGCGGTTCGTAGCGCAACACAAAAACCTTTGATGGTAAAACTCAGTCCAAATGCTCCCGATTTAATCGGAATTGCAATGGCTGTAAAAGAAGCTGGAGCGGATGCGATCAGTTTGATAAATACGATTCAAGCAACTGCTATCGATATAGAAACTGGCAGACCCTATTTTGAAAATATCCGTGCGGGTTTTAGCGGACCTGCGGTTAAGCCAATCGCTTTACGCATGGTGTATGATTTGTGCCTTGCGATGAACAAGCTGAATGCAAACGAGCGAATTCCTGTTGTTGGGTTGGGCGGAATAACAACCTGGCAGGATGCAGTTGAGTTTATAATGGCAGGAGCGGCTGCTGTGGAAGTTGGAACTGCAACTTTTTCAAATCCGAAAGCGATGATAGAGATAGTCGAAGGTATAAAAAAATTTATGGAGAGAAAAGGCTATAAAACTTTGGATGATTTTCGAGGTTGTGCCTTATAAAAAATATTTATGGAAAACACAGAATTTTACACAAAGATTGCAATTTTTTTTGACGCGGAAAATTTTTCTTCAAAGTTTGTGCCAAAAACGCTGGCAGAAATAAACAGACGCGGAAACGTCGTAATTCAGCGTACCTATGCGGACTGGTCGAGCGTTAATGTAAAAAGCTGGAAAGACTGCGTAAACAAATATCCGCTAACAGCGATTCAGGTTTTTAGGGAAAGCATAAACGATAAAAACGACCAAAAAGAAGCCGTAGACAAGCAGATTATAATGGATGCAATTCAGACGGCAGTTCAAAATCCAGATATTTCTATAATTTGCATTGGAGCGTCGGACAAGGGCTATATTCCGCTTGCGCTAAAATTGCGGGAACTTGGAAAAAAAGTAATTGGCGTGGGCGAACGCGGTAAGGCTAGAGAAGGCTCAAAACTTGTAAATGCGTGCAACGAGTTTTTGTATGTGGAAGATTTGCAGGACATAGACGAAAATATTTTAATCGACGTTTCAACAGATGAAGCAAAGAATGCAGGTTCAGAAGCGGAAGCGGACGAAAATTCTGCACTGGCAAACTATTCTCTTTTAAAATTTTTGAACCAGTGTTATGAGCTTACTCCAAAGGTAAACAGTTACAGCACTGGCGACGGCAACGGCGTTGTTTTGCACAGTCAGCTTATGGAAACTATTTTGAGGCAGCAGCCGGACTTTAATGTAAAAACTTACGGTTTTAAATCTTTTAAGAATTTGCTCGCTTCTTTTAGCGATGAATACGAAGTTTTTGACGATGGAAAAAGGCCTCCAACTTATTATGCTTACCGCAAAGAAAATACTGTTAAGCAGGAAATTAGGGAAGGGCACATAAAACGAAAGAGCAATTTTTACGGTTTTATAGATTCAGAAGGAAAGGATTATTATTTTTACTTTGGCGATGTAATAAATTTGCCAGAAGATAAAAAAATTCAGGGAAAGCCAAAAGTTCGTTTTGAAGTCTTAAAAGAACCAGATCCAACGGCAGCGCTTACAAAAGACCGAAACGGAATCGCCGATAAAATAGAACTTTTACCTTAAAACGATTGTACCCCAGATGCGAAAGGCGAAGTTGCCAAAGGCAATGAGCGTTAGCGAACCTGTAGCAGCTGGTAGAGAAAATAAATTGTGGTTCTCCTATTTATAAAATTTTGCTCGTGTGCTGTTCTAAAATGACATTTTACGATAAAGTGTCAAAATAGGAATTTTAAATGAACACACTTGTTGCACTTTGCGCTGTTGGCGCTGAAAAAATACTTGGAAATGAGATAAAACTTCTCGGTTATAAACTTTTGTCAAACGCACCTGGTCGAGTTTTATTTGAGGGCGATGATGACTCACTTTTTAGGGCAAACCTTTGCCTGCGCACTGCGGACAGGGTTTATCTTTTGCTTAAGCGTTATCGCGCAGAGGATTTTGACCAACTTTTTGATGGCGTATATTCGATTGCATGGCAGGATTTTTTTAAGAAAGATTCCAAAGTTACGGTGGATAAAGTTAGAACTTATAAATCCAAATTGAATTCGGAACATTCGATTCAAGGGATGGTTCAAAAAGCGATTTACAAAAAACTGTGCGACCGCTGGAATATGTCTTCTATGCCAGAAACTGGGAACGAGAGCGATGTGCGTATTTACCTCGACAACGACGAAGCTTTAATTTTATTGGACTTGAGCGGAAATCCACTGCATAAAAGAGGCTACAGAACTGATGGTGGTGTTGCACCTTTAAGAGAAACAACTGCTGCAATAATGCTACAGATGATGATGTGGAAAAGAAAGATCCCTTTGCATGATCCATTTTGCGGTTCGGGCACGATTCCGATTGAAGCGGCTTTGTACGCGTTTAACATTGCACCAGGTTTTGGAAGAAGATTTGCGTTGGAAAATCTTGGAATTTTTAATCAGCAGCGTGCGATAGAAATAAAAAAATTGGAAGCACAGAAAATCCGCACGGATGTGGAAGTTCGCATAACAGGCACGGACATTGACCGGGGGGCTGTTGAAAGGGCTCGGTTGAATGCAGAACATGCCTGTGTTACTGCTGGCAGGGCGTTAAAGTCGATTGGAATTGATGCGCATGTTTGGCGGCCGGATTTTCAGGTTAGCGATTTTAAAGACCTTGCCGCCCCTTACGAAAACGGGATGTTAATCTGCAATCCGCCTTATGGCGAGCGTCTTGGGGATGAAGAAGAAGCGAGCGCACTTTACGCAGGAATGAAAAGCCTGTTTGACGATTTTAAAGGCTGGCAGATTGGAATTATAACCGCACATAAGGAATTTCAAGAAAGCATAAATCGATACGCTACGACTCTAAAGAGTTTGAAGTCTGGAAATTTAGATACAACTTTTTACATATATGACGGCTCGGAAAAAGAGAAAAAACACAATTCTCCAAAACGAAAAGGAAACGATTTTTTTAACGAGAGAGAGAGTCATAGAAAAAGCGCTTCAAAAACACCAAACGACTTTGGCAAAGCGAGGGAGAGCGTTCGTAAAGATTCTTACAAAAATCGAGAGAAGAATGATGAAAGGGAGTTTTTTTGATGGCTATTGTTGTTGAGCACGAAAAACGCAAGAGAGAAATTTTGGAAAAAGCGATGGAACTTTTTTGCCGCGACGGCTACGAAGATGTAACTTTTCAAAAAATTGCGGATGCTTGCGGAATTACTCGTACGACCTTATACATATATTTTAAAAACAAACACGAGATTTTCAATTTCAGCATAAAGCAACTTTCTTCAAATTTGGAAGTAAAGTTTTTGTCGCTTGTAAAAGATCATTCTATAAAGGCGGAAGACTGTTTGCGCAAAATCGTTACGAGTGCTGTGGATTTGTGCTATGAAAATCGTTCGCTTTTTGAGGTTTTAATTCCTTACCTTACGGGGCTTTACAAAACTGGCGTTGATGTTTACGAGCGTGTTAGGCGAAGAACAATAAAGATAAATCACCTTTTGAGCATGGTTTTAATTAGAGGGCAAAAGAATGGTGAGTTTAAAGGATTTAGCGTAAAAGCGGCAAACGATTTGTTGTTTGGACTTATCGTTGAATCGGTTTTTAAAATGGCAGTTCTGCACAACAACGAAGTTGACAACGTAAAAGCGAGTTTAAATCTTGCGATTGACGGTTTTGTAAATAAGTGATTTTTAATCAATCCTGCAAAATCGATAATTTTGCTAAAAATTTAAACTCCTAGAACTAAAGTCAAACTCGTTTTCGGGATGCGATGAGGAAGGAATTATAACGGCAGAATTTGGATCAACTGCTTGCACATCGCCATTTTTGTCTGTGTAGTTTATTGTAGTTGTGACCGTTGCTTTGTTTGTCCAATAGTAATATTTGTAAGGATGACTTCCTGTTGAAACAACTCTAGGTGAAATAGCACAAACTCCTGTAAATTTGATTTTGCAATCTAAAAATTCTTGAGAAAGCTCTTTTTGTAAATCTATAACTGCTGCGGTATTTGTTGCAGCTTGTGCTGCTGTTGCAAGATTAAAAGGTCTTTCGTTAGTTCCGTTGGAAACTAAGACAGAAAGAAGTGAAAAATTTGCAGGCAGAGTTACTGCCGACGAAAGTTTTATAGTATAAGTGCCTGTTGCTTCGTTTATTGTGCAGTCTGCTGTAATTGAGGAAGGAAGATTTGCTTCTGAAGTAGAAAGTCCCTCTAAAACTTTGTTGTTTGGTAAAGTGTACTTGTATACAGAGCCGTTGTAATAGCGGATTAAATATTTATAAAAAACTCCTGTTGCTGTGTGGGAATCTACAAACTGGTAGGTGGATGCTAAATTTTCTAAATCGTTGGGGATAACTTGCCCTATATTTGTTTTTGTTGGGTTTTCAAAATTTGCAGTGGAAGAAGAAAGGCGGATTATGTTTGCATACTTCATTTTTGCGATTGAAGGAAAAGAAATTGTAAAATCAGAAGTGCTTTCTGCAACCGTAGGTTCTGGCAAATCTTCGCCTTGAGATTCGCTTATTACGCATGAAGAAATAAGTATTGCACTCAACGCAAAAATGCAAAAAAAAGAAATTGAAATCCAAGATTTTTTCATAAAAATTTACCTCCGCATTTTTAAATACAGCAAAGCAGAATATTATCGGCATAAATGATAATAAACTTTATTGAAATATGATGAGCGATTTTTCTTTCTGAAAGTTATTTTTTTTGCAAAACTGTCGAAGTATGTTTGTAACCGCACATCCTGTGCGGCAAGGGTCTACTTGTAGCCCCGCTACCCGCCTGCGAGCTTACAGCGGCAAGGGATAGGTTTCAAGAAAAACGTCCGTGTTTTTCTTGAACTGACAGTTTTTTGCAAAACTGTCGAAGTATGTTTGTAACCGCACATCCTGTGCGGCAAGGGATAGTAGAGGCGGCGAAGCCGTTGGCGGAACGCCAATGGAGCGAATAGCGGAACCCCGAATAGCCCGTTTTTTGCGAAAGCAAAAAGCCGCCCGAAAAAAAATCTGTAAAAATATAAAAATTTTTATAAACACGTGGAAGTAAAAAAAAACAAATTGTATAATGCTTTCATATTTTTTTATGGAGCGTTTGACGTTTGCTTTGCGCGTTGAACCTTTGCATTTGGAGTACAAAATGATTGGAACTTTTTGGTCGTTGGTGCCTGCGATTGTTGCGATTGCTTTGGCGTTGATTTCAAAAGAGGTTTATTCTTCGCTTTTTGTTGGAATTTTGATTGGCGGAGTTTTTTATTCTGGGCTTTCGTTTACAGGATTTTTTAGCCATGTTGTAAACGACGGTTTTATTGCTCAACTTTCTAACAGCTGGAATGTCGGAATTTTAGTTTTCCTTGTTTTGTTGGGAGCGATGGTTTCTTTGATGAATAAAGCTGGCGGTTCTGCTGCTTTTGGAAATTGGGCGCAAAAACACATTAAGACAAAGGTTGGCGCTCAACTTGCAACAATCTGTCTTGGAATTTTAATTTTTATCGATGACTATTTTAACTGTCTTACCGTTGGCTCTGTTATGAAACCTGTTACAGACAAATACGGTGTTTCCAAAGAAAAACTTTCGTATTTGATAGATTCTACTGCGGCACCAATTTGTATAATTGCACCTATTTCTTCTTGGGCGGCCGCGGTTGCTGGCTTTGTTAGCGAAGGCGAAAACGGAATTGCCCTTTTTTGTAAAGCGATTCCATTCAATTTTTATGCGCTCTTTACAATCGTAATGATGTTTACCCTCGTTCTTATGAGATTTGAATATGGGCCTATGACAAAATTTGAAAATCCTTTTGGAGAAAGCCGAAGTTCAGATGAAAAAACAACAGCCGAAAAAGAAGCAGTTGGTAACGGTGGAGTTATAGATTTGATTCTTCCTGTTGCCGTGCTAATCGTAATGTGTGTATTGGGAATGATTTATTCCGGCGGTTTTTTTGCTGCAACTGTTCCCGGTAAAGTTGAAGGCGAGATGGTTGCAAATCCTGCTTATTTAAATTTTATAGAAGCATTTGCTTCTTCTGATGCATCTGTAGGTTTGGTTTTGGGTGCGCTTGCCGCTTTGATTATAACTTTTGTTGTTTATATGTCGCGCGGAGTTTTAAAATTTAAGGAATTTATGTCTTGCATTCCAGACGGTTTTAAATCGATGGTTCCTGCAATATTGATTTTGACTTTGGCTTGGACTTTAAAAGGTATGACAGACAGTCTTGGCGCTGCAAGTTATGTAGCAGGGCTTGTTTCTAGGAGCGCAGGAGCGTTTAAGATGTTCTTGCCAGCTATAGTCTTTATAGTTGCTATTTTCTTGGCGTTTTCTACAGGAACTTCTTGGGGAACTTTTGGAATTTTGATTCCTATTTGTATTGCAGCATTTCCCGATACTTCAGACCCTATAAGAGTAATTTCTATTTCTGCATGTATGGCAGGTGCGGTTTGTGGAGATCACACTTCTCCAATAAGCGACACTACTATAATGGCGAGTGCAGGCGCAGGATGTAATCACGTAAATCACGTAAATACACAGATTTATTACGCAATGACGGTTGCCACAATTTCGTTTGTTTCTTACATAGTTGCAGGCTGTACACATTCTTTGGGACTTTTGGTAAGCGGAATCATATCTTTTTCTGTTGGAATTGTTTCGCTCTTTACGACTTTGATTGTCTTAAAAAAATTGTTAAAAAAGAGGGCAAACTTGGAAAGAAATTTGTAGTTAAAATATAAAAGCAATTTGCCGAAAGAGGCTCCTTTGGAGTTGAACGATTTGAGTTCAATTTTAAAGGGGCTTTTTTTTTATTGTGCGAAAGGGGAGAGGGAGAATGGGGAAAAAAGGGGGATAGAATGGGGAGCAAAAAATTGATTTCTGTGCCTAAAATGACCGATATAAAATCGAGTTGTGTCGGTTTTTGTTATTTATGCTAATATCTTGGTTATGTCAGAACCGTTTTATAAAGATGGACTAAATTTTGGATGCAAGCGCTGTTCTTTTTGCTGTGGGCATTCGCCAGGATTTGTTTATCTTTCAAAAAGAGATTTAACCGTGCTTTGCGATTTTTCTAAGATGAAAGTCGAAGCATTTGTGGCTGTTTATTGCCGATGGGCAACTTACTATTCTGGAAAGCAGGTTTTGGCTTTAAAAGAACAAAAAAATTACGACTGCATAATGTGGAAAAATGGCTGTTCTTGTTATGAAGCGCGCCCTGTGCAGTGTTCAACTTGGCCGTTCTGGTCGTGGATTGTTGAATCAAAATACAGTTGGGAAGACTGCGCAAAAGATTGTCCTGGAATGAATAACGGAAGGCTTTGGTCATTTGAAGAAATCGAAAAAAACAGAAAAGCCTATGAACAGAATACTCCAATTACAAAAGAAGAAGTTTTAATCCTTATCGAAAATGAAAAATCGGTGAAGAACAATTAACGCTAAATCAAACAGATAGTCAAATTATTGAAGAATTTAAGCGGTCAAAAATGTGCTTAACAGGTTTAACAATGCTAAATCCTTCGAGATTCGACCTTGTGCTGTGTTTTATAAAGCGGTAATTGCTGCTATCAAGCCGAAAATAACGCCTGGAGCATTTGCTGCCGCAAGTGGATAATCTTTTTTGTCTTTTAGAAGCGCATATAAAACCCATATCGTGCAGTTTATTGCCGCTGCTAAAGGCTGAAGAAAAATAGTTTTATTTCCATTCAAATTATTCATAATCTGCGGAATATAAGATATGTACATGGTAACCGATAGCGCAGTTCCTATCCAGCCGAGAATTTTTAATTTATTTTCGCTCATTATAACCCCTTAAAAATCTACGATTTTTAATCAAAATTTACAAATTTATCCCAACTATAATATATTTAATAAGTATTGTTCAACACTAGTTGTTAAATTCAGTCGTAAGATATATGCGGAAAGAGCAACACTGTGTGCCTAAAACATTCTTTTCAAAAGGCAAAATCTAAGTGTAATTTTTTATTATTTCTTCTGCTATTTGAAGTCGTTTTTGGCTTTTGTCCATCGCTTGTTTTTCTATATAGCGATGTGCTTGCTGTTCTGTAAATCCGTCTTTTTGCATTAAAAGCATTTTTGCTCTGTTTACAAGCCTTATCTCTTCCATTTTCTCTTTTAATTTTATCGTCTGGCTCGAAAGCAACTTAACTTTGTATTGAACTGCAACTGCGATTTTTATCATGTTGTAAAAATAAAAGCTGTCGAATGGGCTTTTTATCGTCAAGATGCCGTAAGGTTCGACAGAATAACTTATTTGGTCAAAAATTTGAACTGGAGCGATTAAAAGAATTGAGCTTGTGTGCGAAGAAATGTCGATTGCAAACTCTGTTCCGCTTCCATCTAAAAATTCTACAATTACGATGTTAAAAACTCTTTCGGAACAAAGTCGTCGTGCTTCGTTAAAATCCGTTGTTTGAATAACCTCAAAAGTTGGCTGTACAAGGATTGAATGCATAAGAGTTGAATTTTTTATGTCTTTAGCAACAACAAGAACGCTGTATGTTTCCCAAGTCATTAAAATTCCTTATAAATTAAAACCTTTAAAATTTTATATATCTGCGGATAAATTCACTTTTTTTTGCAATATCTTTTGCCTGGTCAAGCGATTGTGGAATCGTTTTAAATTTTGCAGTCCTTTTTATAAAAGCTTCATCGCTTTCGTTTTTGCTTTGAAAAAGATTTTCTTTTACAGGTTCTGGTAACGGATAGTCGTTTTCTATTCCATCTAGAGCGGCATATATTAAAAGCGTGAATGCCAGATATATATTGCAGGTGCTATCTGGAGAACGCAGTTGAATTCTCTCGTTTTGATTTTTTGACGGTACTCTTATAACGCAAGAACGATTTTGAACGCCCCATGAAATAATTTTTGGCACTTTTGGACTTTTTATCCTCGCATACGAATTGTCGGAACTATTTAAAAAATATGTCAATTCGCTTAAATGCTCTAAAATTCCTGCAAGAATTTGAGGCATTTTTTCGGCTCTGTTGACACTGATGTTTATGTGTAAGCCGTTGCCTGGCTTTTTTGGTAGCGGTTTTGGCGAAAAATCTGCATAAAGCCCATTTGATTCTGCTTTTGTGCGCACAACCCATTTAAAAGTTGAAGCGTTATCTGCTGCGGTTTGTGCATTCGATGAGCGAAAATCAATTTCGTTTTGACCAGGCCCTGCTTCGTGATGACTCAATTCTGGGGTGATTCCCATCTGTTCGAGCGTAAAATTTATCTCGCGCCTTATGTTTTCACCCTTGTCATCTGGTGAAATATCCATATAACCCGCATCATCAAAAGGAACTGATGGATAGTTAGCTTCGTTAAATCTAAATAGATAAAATTCAAATTCTGTTCCAAATTTAAATTCGAGAGAATATTCTTCTTTTGCTTTTTTTACGGCTTGTTTTAAAAGATAGCGGCAATCTTTTTCGTAAGGCTTTCCGTCTGGATATTTTATGTCGCAAAACATTCGCACAACTTTGCCAGAAGTCGGCCTCCACGGAATTAAAGAAAGCGTTGAAGGGTCAGGATGCAAAAAAAGATCAGAAGTTGCAGAATCCTGAAAACCTTCGATTGCGGAAGCGTCAAAAGAAATTCCTTCGCTAAACGCTCTCTCTAATTCTCCTGCCAAAATCGAAACATTTTTTTGTTTGCCAGAAAAATCGATATATGCAAGGCGAATAAATTTTACATCTTCTTCGTTTATATAATCGATTACTTCGGATTTTGAATACATATAAAACCTCTGCCTTTGAATCAAGATTCTTCTATATTATATAATTATATATAAGTTTTATAAAATGATGTACGTGTTGTAAAATTGCGATTTAGAATTAAGATTTTAAAATTATAAAGAAATAGATTTTAATTTTCAATTTTTTGTACTTTGTATAAAAACTTTTATAAAAATGTAATTTGCTGACAAAGGTTCAAAAAAACGGTTATAATTTGCGATTATGAGTGAACAAAAACAAGAATTTGATAAAAATCAAAATGAAGAAATCTCTTTGATAGATTTGCTTTCTGTTCTTTTAAAACGCAAAGTTATGATTATAATCGTTACGCTTTGCTTTATTGCTCTTGCTGTTTTAATCTCTATAATTTCGTTAAAACTTCCACCAGAAAAATCTTTTCTTCCAAATATGTATACTTCATCTGCATATATGCTTATAAATGATAGCAATTCTTCTTCGGGAACTCTTTCTTCCATGCTAAATTCTTCTGGGCTTGGTTCTCTTGCAGGACTTGCTGGAATAAATACAGGATCAAGTTCGTCTTACAGTTCTCTCGCAGGCTATCTTGTAAAATCTAATTCATTTTTGGATTCTGTGGTTAAAGATTTTGACATCCTTTCTGATGAAAGATTTACAAAATCAAAATTTCCAAAATCTGACAGTCGAGAATTTGTAAAGAAGATGCTTTCTGCGGATATGGATAAAGATACTTCTGTTTTTAAAATTTCTTGCAAAAATATCGACCCTGCTTTTGCAATGAAAATTGTTAATTATACAGTTGATTGGCTCAGCAATAAATTTGATGAGTTGGGAGTTGATAAAAATAAGATTCAAAAAGAAAATCTTGAAAAAAACTTGGATTCAAGTTATCAAGAAATTATAAAATTGGAAGACGAAGTTAAAAAGCTTGCAAATTCTACTTCTTACGGCGGATATGGAGTTCCATCTGTCGCTTTGGCAAGTTCAAAAATTCAGCTTGAACTTTCTGCTCAAAGAGAAGTTTACAGACAATTAAAAACGCAATATGAACTTTTAAAAGTCCAGATGCAAAGCGAAACTCCAGTCTTTCAGATTCTTGAACGTCCGGAAGTTCCAGACAAAAAATCTGCACCTTCGAGAGGAAAACTCTGCATAATAATGACTTTTGCCGGATTCTTTATTTCCATTTTTATGGCATTTTTATTGAATGCGATAGATTCTGTGAAAAACGATAAAGAAGCAATGAAAAAACTTAGAGGATAAAATGAAAATCGAAAAATCAAGAATTATCGCTAGCTTGTTGGCTTATGTTTTTATTTTCCAGACGATTGCTTTTCCTGCGAATCGCATTTTGACTTCACAGGAGAATTCTGAATTCAATTTAAGGGGCGATAAAATCCGCGATAATGCAAAGAATTCTAATTCGGATAAAATTAAATCTTCAACTTCGAATGAACGTGCCACTGCTGTATTAACGAAAGATTCAGCTTATATGAATTCTGCACTTGCGATGTCTGCAAAAGATTATCCTGTAACCGCAGGCGATTTTTATAGGCTTGCCTTTGCTGCTGGCACAACGCCAATCGACTATACGATTTCGGTGGATTCAACTTATCAAATAAAAATTGCAAATCTTGCAACGATAAATGCTGCTGGAAAAACTTTTGTGGAATTAAAGCGCCAAGTGGAATCGATTGTAAACCGCAACTATCCTTTAAGCGGAGTTCAGTTTGTTCTTATAACGCCTGCCACCTTTAAAGTAAGCATAAAAGGAGAAGTTATAGAATCGACAGAAAAACAAGCGTGGGCACTGTCGAGACTTTCTTCAATAATAGAAGATGAACTTACCGATTATTCTTCAATTCGTAACATAAAAATAATCGCTAGCGATGGAAAGGAAAAATTTTGCGACCTTTTTAAAGCAAAACGAGAAGGCGATTTTTCGCAAGATCCATATTTAAGACCAGACGACACAATCGTCATAAATAGGATTTCAAAAAAAGTTCAAATTACGGGTTCTGTAGAGCGACCTGGAATATACGAATTAAACGATGATGAAAATTTTCTTGCATTGATAAAAACTTATGCAAACGGCTTTAAAATTGGAGCGAATAAAAATTCAATCGAGATTACAAGAAAGACCGCAGATTCGGTAATTCCAGAAGAAAGAATTTATTTGAGTAAAGATTACGAGCAAAACGATTTTGTTTTGCAGAACTTTGACAAGATTTATGTTCCAGATAGAGATGAGCGCAGAGCAATAGTTTATTTAGAAGGCGCTATATCTCAAAAAAAAGATGAAAAAGAAACAAACAGCGTAATTCCCGACGAAACAGGAATTGTAACCTTAACTTTTGACGAAGGCGAAACTTATTCATCGTTTTTTAGGAAAAATAGAGAAATTTTTTCTAAATCTGCAGATTTTAAAAATTGTTACATAATTCGTGAGGACGAAAAAATAGCAATCGACGCAGAAGATTATATCTATAAGGACAAAGATAAGGACAACATCAAAATAGTTTCTTACGATAAAGTAATTGTTCCATTTAGACAGTATTTTGTAAGCGTTTCTGGAGCAGTGCATTCTCCAGGTCGCTATCCTTATATTCCAGATAGAAATGTCAGTTATTATATTGGGCTTGCAGGTGGTTTTGACACTTATAAAAATTCTTGGGATTCCGTAGTTTTGATGGACATAAAAGGAAATATCTTAAAGGAAACTGATAAAATTGAACCTGAAACGACGATAATTGCAAAATCAAATTCGTTTAAATTTTTGTTCAGCAATTATGCTCCAATTATTACAGTTGTTTTGAGTTCTATAACAACGGTTATTTCTATACTGGCATATACTTCAAAATAAATTGTGGTTTTAAAAATAAAATGTACCGCGAAATTGGACGATTGTGGTTCAACTTTTTGCGGTGCATTTTTTATGGTGATTTATGTAAAAGTTTTAAGAGGTGAAAATCTCTTTTAAATTGAGCTTAGAGCATTTGTAAAATCTTTTATCAAATCGTCTACATTTTCTAATCCAATAGAAAGCCTTATCAAATCCGATTGTACTCCAGCCGCTTTTAATTCGTCTTCCGAAAGTTGCCTGTGGGTTGAACTTGCAGGATGTAAACAACAAGTTCTCGCGTCTGCAACGTGGGTTGCTATCATTCCCAATTTTAGACATGACATGAATTTTTCCGCAGTGGCTCTGCCACCTTTTAGACCAAAACTTATAACTCCACAACTGCCATTTGGAAGATATTTTTTTGCGCGCTCATAATATTTGTTAGAAGCAAGTCCTGTAAAATTTACCCATGCAACTTTTTCATTTTTTTCTAAAAATTCTGCAATCTTTTGTGCGTTTGCACAGTGCCTTTCCATCCTTACTGGAAGCGATTCAATTCCAAGGTTCAACATAAATGCATTCATTGGAGATTGAACCGTTCCCAAATCTCTCATCAACTGCGCAGTGGCCTTTGTTATGAATGCGCCTGCGTTGCCAAACTGTTCTGCATAAGTTATTCCGTGGTAACTTTCGTCTGGAGTGCAAAGCTCCGGAAATTTATCTTTGTGTGCAAGCCAATCAAATTTTCCGCTATCGACTATAACTCCTCCTACAGTTGCATCGTGGCCGTCCAGATATTTTGTAGTGGAATGCGTTACTATATCTGCCCCAAATTCAAAAGGACGACAATTTATGGGAGTCGCAAAAGTATTGTCCACAATTAGTGGGACTCCGTGTGAATGTGCGACTTTTGCAAATTTTTCTATATCTAAGACAATAAGAGAAGGATTTGCCACTGTTTCGCCAAAAACTGCCTTTGTATTTGGTTTAAACGCATTAGAAAGTTCTTCTTCTGTGCAATCTGGATTTACAAAGGTAAAATCTATTCCCATTTTGCGCATTGTAACGTTAAAAAGATTGTAACTTCCACCGTAGATTGCAGACGAGGCAACAACATGATCGCCTTGCGTTGCGATATTGAAAATTGAAAGAAAATTCGCCGCTTGGCCAGAACCTGTCAGCATTGCCGCAGTTCCGCCTTCGAGGGCTGCAATTTTTGCGGCAACCATATCGCAGGTTGGGTTTTGCAAGCGTGAATAAAAATAACCGCTCGCTTTTAAATCAAACAGATTTCCCATTTCTTCGCTGGAGTCGTATTTAAAAGTAGTGCTTTGAATTATTGGCAACATGCGAGGCTCACCGTTTTTTGGCTCATACCCTGAATGGAGGCATTTTGTTTCAATTTCCATTTTGTTTTCCTCTATAAAAATATTGAATATTCGCTAATTTTATCTTTTTAAAATTAGTGTGAAAAGCAATAAAATCAATTTTTATAAATATCTGGAGCGGATATCAACAAATGTTGACATTGAAAAATTTTGCTCTAACTATATTTTGCATAAGAAAACTTTTTCATCACTAACTGTAAATTTCTAACGAACTGTATTTTTATAATTTTATGATAGCAAAACGAATTTTATTGTGATGATTTCGATTAAATTTACAATGAAGTCTACTGTTAGAATAATTTGATTTTAAATAGAAAAAATCTTTTTTTTGGTATAAATTCAGAATTGAATAGCGCTATGAAAAAAATGAATAAAAAAGATGCTGTGCAGGCAAAAACAATAGAAAAGGATTATCTCACTGGTTTATACACGAGAGGGCAATTTTTAGAAATGCTCGAGCAGTGCAGAATTTTTGTTTTGTGCAACAGCCAAAATTCAAAGGATTCACCTTCGTGTGTTTTAATTTATTTTAATGTTTCAAAATTCAAACTGCTAAATTCAACTTTTGGACTTGCCGCTGGCGATGAATGTCTTAAAAATATCGCAAAAATTTTAAAAGAAACCTTTGAAACGGATTTTATCTCGCATTTTTTTAGCGATCATTTTGTAGTTTTTTTTGAATGTTTTGACCAAAATGTTCTTCTGCAAAAAATTGAACAAGCGCATTCTAAAGTTCTTGCTTTGCACAATAATTTTAAACTCAAATTGAGTGCAGGCATTTTTTATTATGACGGAAGTTTAGAAGCAAGCCTTTCCTGCGATCTTGCAAAAATCGCGTGCGATGAAATAAAGAAAAAAGAAGGCAAATCTTTTTACAACATATATTCAGAAAAATTAAAAAGCGAACTTGAGTTAAAAAAGTATATTCAAGACAACATCGATAAAGCGGTAACCTTTGACTATATTCAAGTTTATTTTCAGCCGATTATAAGGACTTTGAGTGGCAAACTTTGTAGCATGGAAGCACTCGCTCGCTGGCAAGATCCTGTAAAAGGTTATCTTTCGCCAACGACTTTTGTGCCAGCGCTGGAAGAAAATTCGCTTACATATAAATTGGACTACTATGTTATAGAAAAAGTAGCAAAACTTTTAAGAGCGCGCTTAGACAAAGGGCTGGAATGTGTGCCAGTTTCTGTAAATCTTTGTAGGTGCGATTTTGACGTTTCTTCGCCGTTTGAACAAATTGAAAAGATTTTTTCGCATTATAATTTGCCTCACGAGTATCTTTGCGTCGAAATTACAGAATCCGCAATAATGGAAAATCCCGATGCGATAAGGAGCGAGATTGAAAAATTGCGTCGCTCTGGCTATGAAGTTTGGATGGACGATTTTGGAAGTTCGTATTCTTCGCTCAATATTTTAAAAGATTTTTATTTTGATTTGATAAAAATCGATATGGAATTTTTGACGGATTTTAATGAGCGCTCAAAAAATCTTATTTCTTCAATCGTCGACATGGCAAAAAAACTCGGTTTACACACGCTTGCAGAAGGCGTTGAAAAAGCGGATCAAGTTGAGTTTTTAAAGCGGGTTGGATGCGAGCGAATTCAAGGGAATTTTTTTGACAGACCTCAATCGGAACACAATTTTTGGTATCACTTAAATCAAAAAAACATAACTACAGAAACAGAAGTTTTCCGTTCATTTTATGATAAAGTTGGCGAAATCAATTTTTTAACAGAAAATTCGCTTGGGCTTTTTGAAGATTATGGAAAAACTGTAAAGGAAGTTTTTATCAACGAAACCTATCGAAAAAATCTTGCGGATGTAGGTTATACAGAAGATAAAATAACAGAAAAGGTTATGAAAAATACTTCGTCGTTTATTGTGCAAAAGATACGCAATACCGCAAATTTGGCAGCAGTAACTCATAGTGAAGAAAACATAGATTTTGTTTTTAACGAACGATTTTTTAAGATAAAAATTAAGCTTGTTGCAGAATGCAAAGAATGCAGAATGTTTCAAGCAAATATTTATTCAAGCGAATTGGATATAACAAAAGAGCATGTTTCTGAATTGGATTTGACTTTTAGAAATTTAATATTGAATTACGACAGTATTTATCTATTCAACTGCGAAGATAATTCGGTTCAAATCATATACTCGAATGGAATTCAGGAAAACGACGACTCAAATCAAAATGAAATTTTAAAAATGGCGAAGTATGTCTATTGGAAAGATAGAGAGCGTTTTTTATTGTTCCATACTTTTGAATATATATCTTATGTCCTTAATAGAACTGGCAAAGAAAGTTTTTCTGAAGAATTTAGGATAAAACAAAAAGCTGGCAATTTTGAATCGATAACCTATACAATAATCTCGCTTCCAGAAAAAAATGGAAAAAAATATCTTATAGGTTCAAAACTTTCTACTCTTTATAAAGAAGCCCATAAAGACAAAATTGAAGATGAAGTCGCCCAATCTTCTTATTTGTATTTTGAAAATGCAATAAGTTCAAAAATTTTGCAACATACGCAAAAATCATTAACAGAGGTTTTTACTCACGATACAAATCTTTGGAATGCTCTTTTGGAACAATCAAATATAAAATTTTTCTGGAAAGATTTGAACAGACGTTTTGTTGGTGCCAGTAGAGCATTTTTAGACTATTATGGTTTTTCTCATTTAAGAGAAATTTTAGGCAAAACCGATGAAGATTTAGGCTGGTATTTGGATGATGAGCCATTTAGAAACGATGAACTTCGAGTTCTTCAAAATGGCGAAGTGCTTTTAGAAGTTCCTGGTCAAAACGTAATTCAAGGAATTGTTCATAATATATCATCTACAAAATTTCCAGTTTACGAAGAAGGTAAAATTTGCGGTCTTTTGGGATATTTTGTAGATAACGATAAAATCTTGTCTGGAGATGAAAATATTGCAGATTCTCCTTCTGTGGATTCTTCGACAGGTTTTATGACAACAAGAGGTTTCTTAATTTCAATCTTGGAACTTTACGATAATTATCTATTGCATAATCAAAATTTTGCTGTAGGCGTTATGGAAATTCCTTCGTATACAGGTTTTTATAAAATCTATGGAAGAGAAGCCGCAGAAGAACTTGCAAAAACAATAGCCGATAAAATGCGAAAATATTTTGATAAGGGAACCATTTTTGCTCGTTTGCAACTAGATAGATTTGCAATCTGTAAGAAAAATGAAAACGATGTAAAAAAGATAAAAGATAAAATCGCCGCCTGTGCAAGTTCAATAAGAGATATTCATGAAGTAAGCGGAAAAAAATGCCTTTTGCATGTTAGCTATGGTCAAGTTTTAGGTTCAGAAGCGAACTCAGCAATTCAATTAGCAGAAATTTTGATTGGTCGCATGAATGCAATGCAGAAAAAGAGTTGGGATTTCTCTTCGCAAACAATAAATTCACAAATTAAAGAATTTAAAATGTTTTTTGACACAGTGCGCATAATTAGCATTCCTTGTAGAAATGTAGTTTCTTTTAAAGAAGATGGAACTCTTGTAGAAGTCGAACAAAATTGCTGTACGATTTGGCAACGCGAAAAAAAGTGTACAAATTGTACTTCTGCAAAAGCGATGGCTATTGAAGGAAATGCTTCTAAAATTGAGATTTTGGGCAAAAATATATTTTTCGTAAATTCTCAATACGCAAGAATCGACGGCAATCCTTATATCATAGAACTAATCGTAAAATTGGAAGGGCTGCAATTTTCTGGATACGATGAAAAAGCTAAATTTTTTGATAAACTTTCAGCGTTTAGCGATGAGATTTATATAGATTCTCTCACAAAAGTAAAAAATCGAAAGTATTATGATGAGCAAGTTTCGGCTCTGCCTTTTACAGCGGTTGCTTTTTTGGATATGAACAAATTTAAGGATATAAATGATACTTTTGGTCACAGAGAAGGCGATAGAGTTTTGCATGACGTTGCACTTGCAATAAAAAACAGTGTAAGAGATAGCGATATTGTCTGCCGCTATGGTGGAGATGAATTTGTAGTTTGCTTTAATAATATTTCCAGAGAAACTTTAAAAGACAGATTGGAAGATATTCAACAAAATGTGGGAAAAGTTACTTACGGCAAAGATGGAAAAACCTGTTGCAGTATTGGCATTGGGGCTTGCTACGGAACAGATAAAGCCGACAATTTGGTTTTAAAAGCGGACGAAGCATTATATAATTCAAAGAGTCTAGACAAAATCGTAATAGTGTAAATTTTGCAGCAAATTTTAGTTCGTCTGCAACTTGAAAAACTTTGCCTTTTTAGCATCGCTATGAGTTTTTATAACATCTCGTTGACGCAAAAATATTCTCGTTTGCAAAATTGAAGATTTATGTCAAACAAAGTCTTTTCTGTACGGATTAAAAATATCCAAAAGCACGCCTTCTTCCAAACACACACAACCGTGAACAACATCGTGCATTTTTAGCATAGTGTCGCCTTTTTGAACAACCTTTTTAACACCATCAATTTCAAATTCAAATTTTCCACTTACAATATAAGTAATCTGCGTATGCGGATGATGATGCAAAGCACCCACAGCACCCTTTTTAAAAGAGTTCTCGACGCACATCAAATCGTCGCTGTAAGCCAAAACCCTTCTTGTCACACCCTCGCCAGCATTAACGGCAACAGTGTCTTTGTAAAATACCCAGCGTTCGTCTTTCAAAAAAAAGCCTCCAAATTAAAGATTAAAATTTTGATATTTTTATTTTAGAATTTTAGGGCGGCTTTTTGCTTCACTTCGTTTCGCAAAAATCAGGCTATCCGGGGTTCCGCTAGTCGCTTCATTGGCGTTGCACGCCAACGGCTTCGCCGCCCCTCCTATCCTTGCCGCATAATGATGCGCAATCTAGCTAGGCAGATAAAATTCTAAAAAAAAAGAGCCGGGTGCTTCCCGGCTTTTATATGCCATTCATCATAATTTATGATGGGCATTTTATTAAAGTCCTGCACATTTGCAGGTATGTTTTATCTAAAATTTGACCTTCAAGAGGTCTGCTCTTTTTGTCGGTAACATCAACGCCTCCTTGTCGTGCAGCCGGTGCTAAGTCCTCATCTCTTTCCTTGCTACGAGTAAATCTTAGCATGGATATATTTTTTAGCAACAAAAAAAACGCATTTTTATAAATTAAAATTTAGTTTTGATAAACTTTTTACTTAATATTTATTGAAAAAAAAATTACCGCATGCTATTAAAAGAATACAAATTTGGAGGTTTCTATATGCCGATGATTGAATCTAAAATCAGTATCTGTGTTTCACAAGAAAAGAGAGATATTCTGAAAACAGAATTTGGAAAAGCGATTTCTATACTTGGAAAACCAGAATCTTATCTTATGCTCGGTTTTGAAGATAATTATGACTTGTATTTTGCTGGGGAAAAAGTTGAAAAAGGTGCGTTTGTTTCTGTAAAACTTTTTGGTGGAGAAAATTCTTCTGCCTGCAACGAGATGACTGCAAAAATTTGCGAAATTTTTAAGCAGCAACTCGATATTCCTTCCGACAAAATCTATATAACTTATGCAGGTTTTAAAAATTGGGGCTGGAACGGAAGCAATTTTTAAAATTGAATTTTACATAATATTTAAAAATTTAGAGGTTTTTTATGAATGATTTTGACATAACTTTTGTGACTGCCTTTTTACAGGGCATTTTGAGTTTTTTTTCTCCTTGCGTGTTGCCTTTGCTTCCAGTTTATTTTGGATACCTTTCTGGAGAGGATTACACGAATAGAAAAAAGTCCATTGTAAATTCTTTATTATTTGCAGTTGGTATTGGTTTTGCTTTTTTTATTTTAGGGCTTGGGGCTACAAGTTTAGGACAAGTTTTTGCAAGGTATAGAAGTGAATTTTCTATCGTTGGGGGAATTTTGATAATTCTTCTGGCTTTTGTACAGTTGAGCATTTTTGGAAAATTCTTGATGAGAGAAAAAAGACTCCCGATAAATGTAACAAAATTGCGACTTTCTCCAATAACTGCAATTTTGATGGGCTTTGTATTTAGTTTTGCATGGACCCCTTGTATTGGGCCTGCTTTAGCAGGAATTTTGATAATGGCGGGGCAAGCAGAATCTCGTAGCAGCGGAATGTTTTATATTGCACTTTATACCTTGGGGTTTGCAGTTCCTTTTATAATTACAGGGTTTTTTGTAAGTTCTATTCTTGCTTTTTTTAAAAAGCACCGAGCAATTGTAAAATGGACTGGTCGTTTGGGCGGAATCCTATTACTTTTGGTTGGAATTTATATGGTTTATTTGGGAGTAATTTCTATTATTGATATGAATAGAATAGAAGAAGAACAAACAAATGAACTTGTTAAAGGAAAAAATGGAGAAATTATAGATGTTGCCTCTAAAGGACAAACTTCTCAAAAAGAAAAAGAATATGTTCCTGCACCAGATTTTAAACTTTCTGACCAATATGGAAACATTTGGAATCTTCAAGATTTAAAAGGAAAATCAATTATTTTAAACTTTTGGGCAACTTGGTGTCCTCCTTGCAGAGCGGAAATGCCAGATTTTCAAAAGGTGTATGAAGAATTAAAAGCACAAGGAAATGATAAAGTTATTATACTAGGAGTTGCTTCTCCAGGAGGAAACAGAGATAAAAGCAGGGCAGAAGTTGAAAAATTTTTAAAAGACAATGGTTATTCATATCCGATTTTAATGGATGAAAGTGGAAAAGTTGTGCGCGATTACTATATTTCCGCTTATCCAACAACATACCTTATAAATTCTGAAGGAAAAGTTGTTGATTACGTAATAGGAATGCTTAATGAGCAAAGTCTGCGCCATATTGTTGATTTAGGAATGCAAAATTGAGTCAAAAAGACACTTTTTAACAAAACTGATTCAATTTGACACGGAATTTGATATTCCGATGGATATTTTTGATAGAAATTGTGTCATTTGCGGCAGGGGCTGTAACCCCGGCGCAGCCGTTCGGGAGCGAGCAAAGCGAGTGGACGAATGCAGCGCGCAAGACGCGAAAGGGTGAAAGACCCGGTTTTTTGTGTATTTTACGAAAATTATGTAAATTTTCTAAGATTACACAAAAAAGCCGCCCAAATAAAAAGAAAAATAAAAGATTTTATAAACTATTTAAAAAAGTTGGCATACCTCTTGCTAGTATATAAGTGAAGTTGATAAAAAACTTCATAAATTAACCTAAGTTATAGTTGGAGGTAAGGTATGAACAATTTGACACTTTTTAATAATCTTTTTGATGGTTTTGGATTTGACGGTTTTTATGATATGCCGTCTTATTCTGTAAAAAAATCTTTTGCCACTCCTAAGGTTGATGTAACCGAAGAAAAAGATGCTTACAATATGGAAATGGAGATTCCTGGAAAAAATGAAAAGGACATTCACGTTGAATTAGACAATAATGTTCTTACGATTTCTTACGAAAAGAAAGAAGTTGAAAATTCTGTTGTAAATGCTGATGGCTCAAAGGAAAAATCTGAAAAGAGCGAGAAGTCCGAGAAGTCCGATGGAAAAAAGGATGAACGCAAGTGGATTTTGCGCGAAAGGACAACTTCTTCATTTAAAAGAAGTTTTACACTTCCAGAAGATGTAGATTTTGAAAAAATCAGTGCTTCTGCAAAAGATGGGATCTTAAAAGTTGTAATGCCAAGAAAACAAGCACAACTTCCAAAAAAGATTTCTATAAATATCGCTTAGTTTTTGAGCGGTTGTGTAAGATAAAAACCTTGTAAAAATGCCGCCTTTCTTCTTGATTGCGTTTGTGGTTGAGAAGGAAAGCGGATTTTTTTTTGTTTGCGATGGGAAGGGGGAAGGACTTGCAGTTATAGGTGGCTCAATTCGCTGATGCTCGCGTCCTTGCCCGCTTTTCGCCTGTTGGTGCGCTGATTTCGCTTCAAGTCCTATTTTTTTAATGAATGTCTTTAAAATAAAAAAAACATCCTGCGTTTTTGCAAGATGTTTTGTGTTAGCGGGGGCAGGACTTGAACCTGCGGCCTCCAGGTTATGAGCCTGGCGAGCTGCCAGCTGCTCTACCCCGCGTCGTAATGTTCGAATAGTATATAGTTAGATTTTGGTTGTGTCAACTTGTGAATCTTGCAAAATACTGTTTTTATACCAAATTCTGCATTCGAGTGCTGCAAAAAATATTGCAACGATTGAAAACCAGTAAAATCCGCTCTTGAATCCTGCAAAAAAATTGTAAATTCCGTGAATTAAAACTGCCCAAACAAAAGGCATTATGTTTGAATTTTTCTTTTTAAACATCCATAGGTGAAGTCCGCTTAGGCCTGCACAAAATGTATGAACAAGCACGCTCGTAAACATTCGGCTTACGAGTAGCGAAAATATTTCTTTTGCACCCATTAAAGCGTTCGCATCGCTTATTTTTTTTACAAAATAGATTGCAGATTCAAAACTGCCTAAAGTCATTCCTGCTAAAATTGCGCATGAAAAATATGCGGCAAGCGAAAGTTTTTTTTGAGGAAGAAATCCCATAAAAAAAAGTTTGAATGATTCTTCAAGCAAACCGTTAAAAATAATTGCGGTTATCAAAAGATTTATGACTGTGTTTGCAAGAAAAATCGGAAGAGTTAAAACATAATGCTGAACAAAAGCTGCTGGGGCAACCGTTAAAAGCCCCAAAATGCAAGCCCAAAGTGCATAGCGAATTTTTTGACCAGGAACTAAAATTACAATAAGAAAAAAAACTGCCAAAAGAGGAATAAAAGTCATTGCGAAAACGGCATAAACATTCATTCCCAAAGAATACCGACTTTAGATTCAATTTTCAATGTAAGATGGTAACTTTTTGCAGTGCAATTACACTGCAAACTGAGCAGAAATTGCATAATTCACAGTAATTTTAGACGGGCAGAAAAAAGCAAAAATCTAAATATAAAATCGTGAAGTTTTTTGCATAGAATCTTAAACTTACAACCAGTCTTTGTAGTTTAGAAAAAAATGATCGCCAGAACGGCCGTCTATTCCGCGCGAAAGTTCGATTTTGTCCTGAGCATTTTCTTCTTTATATACTGCAACCGAATACCAAAAAACACAATCCACATCATCATCGTTTTGGTTTACATAGGATGAAGGCATTTCGTACATAAAAAAATATTTAAATTCGTCGGATTCTTGAACATCATCTATATCTAAAGGGAGATTTACGCCGTAATAAAAACTTGCCACTTTTTTTGAGGCATTTACAAATTCTTGTTTTGTCATTCTTTTTTTATACCGTTAAACAAAAATCAAAGCAATCGCCTTTAAAAAGTTTTGAGTAGCGTTAAAATTGCTTTTAGTTGAACAAAGACTTATACTTTAACATACTAATTTATTTTATGGAGGCTAAAATTATGGATAAAGAAGTTTCTAAGTTGTTGAACGAGCAGATTAATAAAGAGATGTATTCTGCATATCTATATCTTTCTATGGCAAATTTTTATGAAGAAAAAGGTTTAACAGGTTTTGCAAATTGGTTTGAAATTCAAGCAAAAGAAGAAATGGACCATGCTATGATGTTTTATTCTTATATGCATAACAACGAGCAAAAGGTTAGTCTAGAATCGATTGCAAAACCAGACAAGGTTTTTAACAATTTGGGCGATCCATTAAAAGAAGCTCTTGCACACGAAAAATATGTTACTGCTTTGATAAATAAAATTTACGATGCAGCATTAAAAGCAAATGACCATCGCACGACTCAGTTTTTGGCATGGTTTATAGAAGAACAGGGCGAAGAAGAAAAAAATGCTTCTGATTTGATTACAAAGATGAGCCTCTTTGGTGAAAGCTCGCACGGGCTTTACCTTTTAAATAACGAATTAAAAAACAGAACTTATTCAAAACCATCTGTGGAAGAATAAAGTTTAATTTGCATTGCGTTTTGCATGCTCTAGATTTTACTGCGTAAGAGATAGGAGCGGTGAGCGCAAGCGAAACCAAACGCAATAGCCAAAATTTTGTTGTGTGGCAAAATATGATTTGTTATTATAGACAATTTTTGATTTGAAATTTGATATTTTGTTGCGTTTGGTCGTAGGCTTTAAGCCGTAGCCGCGGATAGCTCGGTTTTTGCCTTGCTCCCTTTGTAAAAATCGACAAGGCAAAAATACGCCCATATAAAAAATATTTTTATAACAAGAGACATTTTAAGGAGTTTATTATGGATACAAAAATTGAAAGAATTGAATGGAACGATTCGTATTTGCTTGGTGTTGACGAAATTGACAAGCAGCACAAACAGCTTTTGGCGATTGCAAACGAACTTTACGATGTTGTTACCGGAAGTGAAGACGAATACGAAGAAAAAATGAAAGTTGTATTGAAGAAGCTTTCTGACTACACGGTTTATCATTTTACTTCCGAAGAAGAGTTGCAGCAAAAAATTGGATATAATGGTTTAGATTCCCATAAACTTGCACATGACTTTTTTATAAAGGAAATTGGATTTCAACTTAAAAAACTTTCGACAGAGAATAAAGCAAACGTGTTAAGTTTTTATAAGTATATTGCGAACTGGGTTTTGACGCATATTGCAAAGGCAGATAAACTTTGGGCAATTTACATGCAGAATAGCGGAAAAACTGTTTAATCGTTTAGAAGTGATTTTATGAGCAAAGACAGAATCGACACAGAAGACTTGGAAATAACTTGGAAAACTATTCAAAAGTACCAGAATTATGAAAACAACACGGAATTTTATAATTATCTGCGTGCTGTAAAATATGCGATTGAAGTTATAGGCGAGCCGAGTGCCGATTCTTTTTCTGAATTGAGCGAAGTTCAAGTTGATATGGTAAAGCAAATTTGCGAAGTCTATAGTCAGCTTGCAAGCTTAAAAGGTCCTGCAGGGCAAGCGGTGCGTAACATATTGGGCGATATTTAGATTTGTGCGTTGTGTATTGTTGGCTTGTGAAGTCGTGAGACAGGTGGCGTGTGTCGTTTGTGGTGTGTGGTGGAGTTAAAGGCACTTAGTTATAGCTAATAACCGGTAGAAGGAGCAAAAAGTGAAAACTGCATGTTTTATCCCTATAAAAGAGAATTCAGAGAGAGTTCCTGGTAAGAATTTTCGTATTTTAAATGGGAAAAAACTTTATGAACATATTATTGAGCATGTCATAGAAGCAAACTGTTTTGATGCAATTTATATAGATACAAATAGTAAGGAAATTTGCGAATATGCAAACGGCAAGAATCTATATGTTATAGAACGCCTTGAAGAGTTAGCTCAGAATACAGCAAATGGAAACGATTTGCTTGTATATCATAGAAATCTAAAAAAAGAGTATGATTATTATTTTCAAATGTTTGCGACGGCACCTTTTTTGCAACCAACAAGTATTGTTACTTGTGCAAATGCATTATTGAATAGCGAAGATTATGATTCATGTTTTACAGCGATAAAAAATAACGGATTTTATTGGTTTAACGGGGTGCCAGTAAATTATAGACCTGGAATTTTGCCTAGGAGTCAAGATATGACTCCTGTTATTGAAGAGACCACCGGTATGTATGGAATTACAGCAGAATCTTTAGACCGATATAAATGTAGAATAGGACGAAATCCTTATATTCATTTAGTTGATAAATTTGAAGCCGTCGACATAAATACCGAAGATGATTTAAAAATTGCTGAATATATTGGAAAAGTGCATTGGATGCATAATTAACATGAATAAATTTTTCCAAAAGTATAAAAACCTATCACCTGCGGTGATTGCTTCATTTTGGTGTGCTATATGTGCAATCATACAAAAAGGAATTAGTTTTTTTACAGTCCCTATATTTACAAGGCTCATGACACCCTCCGAATACGGTAATGTCAATTTATTTTTAGCATGGGAATCAATAATTGCAATTTTTGCTACATTAAATTTGTCGTCTGGTGTTTATAATGTTGGATTAACAAAATTTGAAGATAGCAATGAAAAATTTACATCTTCTTTATTGGGACTCTCACTTTTAACGACCTTTATTGTTTTTACTTTGTTAGGGATTACTTATCCAATATCAGCAAAATTATTGGGATTAAATAAATACACTTTTTTTATGTTATTCATTTTTGTAGCATGTTCTCCCTGTATCGAATTTTGGTCGCAAAGTGAAAGATTTAATTTCAGATATAAAAAACTCGTTTTTATTACTTTATTATTAGCGATTTTGAACCCTATTTTGGGTATTTTTTTGATAAAATATTCAGCGCTTGATAATTATTACGCAAGAATAGTTTCAATCGTTGTTGTTCAATTTTTTATTTCTTTGCCAATTTTCTTTGTACTCTTAAAAAAGAGTAATTGCCTATACGAAAAAAACTTTTGGAAATATGCACTAAAATTCAATTTACCACTTATACCACATTACTTATCAACAATAATTTTAAGCTCATCTGATAGAATAATGATTGGATATCTATGTGATGCACGAAGAGCTGGTTTTTATAGTGTGGCTTGGGGTTTGTCTTATACGGTTACAATTATTACTAGCAGCATAAGTACAAGTTTGAATCCTTACACTTTTAAGAAATTCAAACAATTAAAATTTAACGATGTGGCAAAGGTAGCAAACCTTATAATTATTTTAGTCGCACTTTGTTGTCTGGGATTTATTGCTATTGCGCCCGAGTTGATGCATTTTGTTGCACCTGCTGAATACCAAAATGCATTTAGGGTTATTCCTCCTTTAGTAAGTTGTTCTTATTTTATTTTTATTTATTCGTTGTTCGGAAATGTCGAATTTTATTTTGAAAAAAGCAAATATATAATGGTTGCATCGATAGTTGGAGCTCTTTTGAATATTGGCTTGAACTATATATTTATACAAATTTTTGATTATGTTGCTGCTGGGTATACATCCTTGTTTTGTTATATATGTTTTGCTTTTGCTCATTATGCTTTTGCAAAGCGGATTTGTAAAAAAAATGGAAACATCAAAATTTATAGTAATAAATTCATATTCGCTATATCTACCATATATACAGTTTTAACCTTTTTGCTTACTTTTATGTATAATTCCATTATTTTTAGGTATTCTTTTGTTGTAGCTATTTTTTTGTTGATGGTGTTTTTTCGAAAACAGATTATTTACATTTTAAAGGAAGTAAAAACAAAATGAGTCAAAATGAATTAGATGCCATTATCGAAAAATTGAATGGAGAAAGATTTTATAAACTTGAAAATTTTGAAATCGGGACTGTGTTATGTGTTTTGCTGCATTCAAAACTAAATGATAAATCAAAAATTCTTAAAATTAGCAAAAAGAATCTTATTATTGAACTTTTATTTAATATGCTCACAAAAAAAGTAAGGATAATGAATAAAAAAGGAAATAAACTCTTTTTATTTTCTAATGCATATTGGGAACGTGCAGACCACAGAGCAAGTTTCAATAAGGTTTATAATCTTGCAAAAGATTCTGTCTTGATATCGCATGGTTTTTCAATTTCAATGAAAAATTTTTTTTGTTTTTATAAATTTTATAAATGGTATAGAAGTTTAAAAAAATATTTTTCAAAAGAAGAATCTTTATTCATTGCAGTAGAATTGTTGAACGCTTATACAGATTTTTCTTTTATCAAAAAAGAAATAGACAAAAAAAAATATAGAGTTTTTACCACTTTGTGCGATGTTCATCCAGTAGATTGTATGTCTGTTCAATATTGCAATCACCTTGATATTGATACTTGCACTTTGCAGCATGCAAATTTATTAGGCTTTTCATTTAAATATTCATTAAGCAAATACTTTTTGGGTTTTGGGCAATATTCTCAAGATATAGCTAAAGAAAATCAGTACAAGGGAACTTTTTATAAAATGGGTTTCCCTAAAGAAATTGGAAATATAATACCCAATTCTATGACCATAAACAATTTTGGTATAATAGGAGTTGTTTTTTCTGATTTCAACACAAAATTTGACGATTTGAATATGTTAAAAATTGTAATGAAATACGCAAAAGCAAATAATATAAAAGTTTATGTAAAGCTTCATCCTGCAACTAAAATTGATGATTATACAGGTGTGGAATGGAATAAAGTTGAACAGATTTGTGGCAAAGAAACAACCATAGATGATTTTAAAAATAGAATTGATATTGCAGTAATAAGTAATTCAACTGTTTTTTCAGAATACACTTTTGCACTGTTCCCCGCAATTTTGTATAAATGCAAGCTTGACCGATACCAAAACATAACTTGGTGTAAATTTTGGGATGAAAAAACTTTTGATAATCTCATGAAGGTTTTTTATAACGATAAAGATTTTTTTGCAGAGAATATGAAACAAACAAGGTTATATTTTAGCGATGTAAAAAATATTAAAGAAAATTATCAAAATTTTTATAAAAAATACGATGACACTTTATAGAGGATTTACTTTGAACATAAAAAATATGCTTACATACAAACAGCGTGCGTTAATAAACGAATTTGTTGATTTTTTTAAATTTAGGAAAGTTATTAAAGGCCAAAGATGTTATATAGATAAAACCGCTCAATTTATTGGGAAAGAATGTGTTGTATTGGGCAATAATGTTTGTATTGGTATGAATGCAAATATTAACATTAACGGAAATAGGGAAGACAAAATAAAAAGGCTATTTATAGGTGATAATTCTTATATTGGAAGAAATTTTTTTGTATCAACTGGAAAAATTGTAAAAATAGGTGATTATTTTATGGCTAGTCCAAATTGCTCTCTTATTGGGCAGGATCACAATATATCTAATCCTTTTTTTTCATATTTAAATAGTAAAATGGAGTTAACAAAGGAAATTATTATAGAAGATAACGTTTGGTTAGGAGACAATGTAACTGTTGTAGGAAATGTAAAAATTGGACGCGGAAGCATTATAGGAGCAAAAAGTTTAGTTAATAAAGATATTCCTCCTTTTTCTATTGCTGTAGGAAATCCTTGTAAGGTTATTAAAAGATTCGATTTTGCAGCAAAAAAATGGGTACGAGCAGAAGACTTTAATGGAGAAAAACTTATACCAAGTAAGGAAGAATATGTAAAAATTGTAAGAGAGAATAGTGGTAATCCAGACATGCCTATTATTGCAGCAACAAATCGGTTTGGAGGTATTTAATAATGGCGTTTCAAAAAGTTCTTGTAGTTGGTTCAAAAGGCTTTATTGGCACTGTTTTATCGCAATATCTAGGAACTAAGCATAAGGTTTACGAAGTTGATATTCTGCCAGATAAAAAAAATAATTATTTTCAAATTGATAAAATAAATCCAAATTTCAATGAGATATTTGAAAAAAATGCAATAGATATTTGTATAAATGCAAGTGGTTCTGCAAATGTGTCCTTATCGTTAGAAAACCCTTTAAATGATTTTAATGCAAATTTATATAATGTTGAAAAAATATTAGAGGCAATAAGGCTGTCAAAACAAAATACAAGGTTTATAAATCTTTCAAGTGCCGCTGTTTACGGAAATCCAAAAAATCTTCCTATAAAAGAATCGGCTCTCATAAATCCTATTTCGCCTTATGGGTATCATAAATATATGGCAGAAAAAATTTGTGATATGTATTCAAATATATATGGAATAAAGTGTTATAATTTACGGCTTTTTTCTGTATATGGAATAGGACAAAAAAAATTGGTTATTTGGGATATTCTTAATAAGTTTTTGACAGAATCAAAAGTATGCTTATTTGGAACTGGTGCAGAAACTCGAGATTTTATAAATGTAGTTGATGTTGTAAAAATCATAGAGTTGTTTATTTTGGATAATAGTATAGATGTCGGATGTTATAATGTAGGTAATGGAATTCAAACTTCTATAAAGACTGTTGCGTATAATATAAAGAATATATTGAACAGTCAAAAAGAAATTATTTTTGAAGGTAATAATAGAGCAGGCGATCCTGTAAACTGGGAAGCAGATATTAAGAAGATTTTGCAACTGGGATACAAGCAAACTTGTAATTTTGAAGATGACTTACATGAATTTGTAGAGTGGAGTAAAAATTTAAAAACATATGATTAGGGTAGGTTTTATTTTTCAAGATAATTTAGGACGCTGGAATGGTGGCTTAAACTATTATAAAAATTTAGTTGATTTAATTAATGGTTCAAATGAATTTGAGCCATATATTTTGGCTTCTCCAAAGTTAAAAGTTATAATCGATGCAAAATTTCCAAATGTAAAATGTTATTATTCGAATCTATTTACAGATGGTTCAAAACTTTCTTATGTAAGAAAATTCTTTTTGTACTATTTTAAATACGAAATATTGATAAATAGAATTTTAAAAAAATACAAAATTGATATCGTATCTCATAACGATTTTTTCCCATTAAACAAAAAGACACCTTGTCCGTGCTGTAGCTGGATTCCAGATCTCCAGTCTTTTAGATATCCCCAACTTTTTTCAGAAAAAGCAGTAGTTAGAGAAAAATTTGTAAGGCAAATTATTTTGGATAATTCAAAATATGTTGTGGTTAGCAGCTACGATTCTAAAAAAGATTTAAAAGAATGCTTCCCAAAATTAAATGAAGATAAAATAAAAGTGTTCCACTTTACACTTCCGCCTATTAATAAAGTTAATGATTATTCAAGAGATATTTTAGATAAATATAAATTGGATGAATATAAATTCTTTTTAATAACGAATCAATTTTGGGCTCATAAAAATCATATAATTGTCTTAAAATCTTTAAAGGAATTGATTGATCAATATAAAACTTTAAATTTCAAAATTGTTGCTACGGGATTACAAAAGGACTCAAGAGATTTAGCGAATTTCAATATAATTACAAACTACATTAAAGAAAATCAATTGCAAGAATATTTTATAATGACAGGAAATATTCCTTACAATGATGTTAAATGTCTTCAATATTATAGTACAGCAGTTATTCAACCATCTTTATTTGAGGGATGGAATACAGCGGTAGAAGAGTGTAAATTGATAGGGAAAAAAATAATCCTTTCAAATATTCCTGTTCATCTGGAGCAGAAACCTGCTAATGTTGAATATTTTAATCCTCATGATGAAATTGAATTGGCAAAAGTATTAAAAAAAGTATTTGATAATTATAATTTAATTGATGAAAAAAAATTTGAGTCTATAGCAGAGACCTTTCAAGAATCAAACTGGAATAATTTTAAAGAAGAATATATAAAACTAATAAAAGAAACCTTAGGAGCCTAAATTATGGAAAGAAAAGTAGCATTGATTACAGGTATAACAGGACAGGATGGATCTTATTTAGCAGAATTACTGCTTTCAAAAGGATATGAAGTTCATGGAATTATAAGGAGATCTTCATCTTTTAATACAGGGAGAATCGAACATTTGTATATCGAAAAATTAGTTGCGGATTACCATGCAGAACGCAGGTTGATTTTACATTACGGCGATATGACTGATTCTATGAGCATGACTAGACTTATAAAAGAAATTACCCCAACAGAGATTTATAATTTAGCGGCCCAATCTCATGTTCGAGTGTCTTTTGATGTTCCCGAATATACTGCTGATACAGATGCAACTGGAGTTTTGAGAATTTTGGAAGCGGTTCATTTTCTTGGTATGGAAAAAACATGTAGAATTTATCAAGCTTCAACATCTGAATTATTTGGATTGGTTCAAGAAATTCCTCAAAAAGAAACAACTCCTTTTTATCCAAGAAGTCCCTACGCAGTTGCGAAACTCTATGGTTTCTGGATTATGAAAAATTATAGAGAAAGTTACGGGATGTTTTGTTGTAACGGAATCTTGTTTAACCATGAATCTGAAAGACGAGGTGAAAATTTTGTAACTAGAAAAATTACTTTGTCTGTTGCAAGAATTGCTAATGGATTGCAAAAAAAGTTGTATTTAGGAAATTTAAATGCAATGCGAGATTGGGGATATGCTAAAGACTATGTAGAATGTATGTGGTTAATGTTGCAACAAAGTAAACCAGATGATTACGTTATAGCGACAGGAGAACAGCATTCAGTTAAAGAATTCTGTATAAGAGCGTTTAACGAAGTTGGAATCGAATTAGAGTTCAAGGGAAAAGGTGTTGATGAGAAAGGTTATAACAAAAAAACAGGGGAAGTCATTATTGAAGTTGATCCTAGTTATTTTAGACCAGCAGAGGTAGAAACCTTGTTAGGGGATCCTACAAAAGCAAGAACTGAATTAGGATGGAATCCTCAAAAGACGTCGTTCGAACAACTTGTTAAACTGATGGTTAAAAGCGATATGAAGTTTGTGAAGAATGAATATCAATTAAGAAATGACAAATTTTAAGTTTGTATGAAAAGTTTATACAAAATAAGATTATTTGAGCTATCAAAAATATTTCTTTCATTATTAATTATTACTATTAATATTCGTGAGCCTTTTTTCCATACGAGAGAAATTTTTTTTGCTTTATTTTTATGTACTTCATTTATTTATGCTGATTATTCAAATATTGGTAATTCTTTATTGTTATTGTCAATTTGGGGAATATCTATTACCTATAATCTAATAGTACCAGGAAGTAATATAGATTTTTCAAGGGGAATTTTTGAGACAGTCATCGCATCTTGCTATTTATATTTGACCTGCTTTAATACAAAGAAATATGCTTCATGCATTATAAAATCATATATGTTTGTTGCAATACTAATAGCACTTATTACAATTGTGCTTTGGATTATATGTATATCTTCAAAAATTTATTATGCTGCTTTAAAGACATATTTCGATACACTTTTAGAAAAAAAAAATTTAATGATATGTAGTATTGATAATAGAAATATTCTTGGGAAATTTTTTGTTACCGTCTATTATAGAACCGCTCCTTGCATGATTGGAGCGTTGGGGTATAGCCTTATATGTAGGCTCAAAGGTTTGAAAAAAAATACTTTTACAATTGTTATTCTTGCGTTTTCTTTGTTTGTTTCAGGCGCACGTGCTAATATGATGTGCGCATGTTTATTGATTTTTTTATATGTATTTTTTTATTTGATTAAACATAAAAAATTTGTTACAGCATTTATGCTAATTACAGTTTTGCTTTTTATGGCTATATATTTTGCAATTCTTTTCTTTACAGATTCAAACAGTGCTTCAACAGGAATAAAAGTTCGAGACATGACTTCTTATAGCGCAGTATTTGACTCTGATCCGATTCGTTTTACTTTTTTTGGTTGGGGTAAAGGTTCTACATTTTTCAGTTTAGGTAGATATAAAGATGTTGATATTACAGAACTTTCACATTTAGAGACTATTCGGCGGTATGGGCTTATATCGACTATAAGTATTTTTGTTTTTATTTGGTTAAAGCCAGCTATTAAAAAAATGTTTTTCGAGAAGAATATTTATAAATATTTTTATATTTTATCGCTTTTAGGCTATGTTGTTACAGCTTGCACTAATCCGTTCTTAATTGATAGCGTAGGTTTTTGTGCCTTATTATTTTTTTTAACGTTTTTTAAATATGGAGAAACAATCTATGATTAGTATAGCTATGACTACCTATAACGGTAGTAAATATTTGCAAAAACAACTTGATTCTATTTTGAACCAAAGCATTTCTGATTTTGAACTTATTATTTGCGATGATAATTCAACCGATGGAACATTTGAAATTCTTAAAAACTATGAGGAGAGTGACTCAAGAATAAAAATATATAGGAATGAAAATAATCTTGGATTTAGAAAAAATTTTGAAAAGGCAATTTCTTTATCTTCTGGCGAATATATAGCCTTATGTGACCAAGATGATATTTGGATTGAAGATCATTTGAAAATTCTGGCAGAAAATCTTAAACATAAGACAGCATCAGTTGGAAATGCACAAATAATAGATGAAAATGATTTCTTAATAGGAGATTTACTTTCTGAGCGAGATAGGTATTTTGTAGATGGTGATGATGGATGGAAGTTGTCGAGGATTTTATTGTATGGAAATCCTTTTCAAGGGACATCTTCGATGTATAAAAAGGAACTATTCAATTATGCTTTACCTATACCTGAAAAAGTTGAATATCATGATGCGTGGTTTAGCGCGGTAGCTTGCTGTATGAACGGTTTGTATTATACTTTTGAACCAATAACAAATTATAGGATTCATTCAAACAATGCTTCTGGTAATCATAAAATTTCCTTTTTTAAGCAAATTGTAAATACCTTAAATCGAAAGGGGTTCCCTACTGATAGATTAGTGTTTGTTCAAGAACTTAAAAAAAGGGTTCCTGTACTGAGCGAAGGAATAAGGCAAATTTTGACAGAAACTGAAGAATTTTATAGGAACAGGGAAAATAAACGAAAATTTAAAGTTATGACTTTTTTAATTAAAAATTACAAAAGAATATATTCGGTTTCGAATTATAAACAACTAGTTCCTAGGTGTATCGCAATCCTACTTAGAGGTTAATGATGAATAATGTACTAATATTTGCAGGTGGTTCTGGCACGAGAATGAATAGTCGGGCTAGACCTAAACAATTTTTACAATTTTATGGAAAGGAACTTATAATTCATACACTTGAGAATTTTCAAAATCACCCAGAAATAGACAATATTTTTGTTGTTTGTATTGAAGATTGGATTCCGTATTTGAATAAACTTTTGTCTAAATATCAAATCGATAAGGTTAAGAAAGTTGTCCCTGGAGGAAAAACAGGACAAGAATCTATTTTTAAAGGACTATGTTCGATAAATGAATTGCTTGGCGAAGACTGTGTTATTTTGATTCATGATGGCGTTCGTCCTTTTGTCAATGAAGACTTGATTTCGGAATGCATAAAGTCCGTAAAGGAACATGGCTCAGCAATAACGGTTGTTCCTGCTATAGAAACTATTGTTACAACGGAGAATGGGAAAATCAAAACAATTACAGATAGGAGCAAATGTTTCCATGCAAAAGCGCCGCAATGTTTTAATCTTAGAGATATACTTTCAGTACATAAGAAAGCTATAAAAGACGGAAATTTAAATATGATAGATTCTGCCTCTTTGATGCAATTTTATGGTTATGAGCTTTATACGGTTGAAGGTAATTTTGATAATATAAAAATTACTACACCAGCAGACTTTTATACATTTAAAGCTTTATATGAAGTAAGAGAAAATCAGCAGATATTCGGGTTATAGAATATGAATTCAATATTAGATAACGATATAACAGAATTAGTTTCGCAAAAGAAATATTTTCAACACTTCGAAGGCTCTTCAATTCTGATTACAGGAGCGACAGGTTTAATTGGTTCTATCATTGCAAAGGCATTGATTAAATATGGAAAAATAAAAGTTTTTGCTTGTTGCAGGAATAAAGAAAAATTTAATTTAATTTTCAAAAATTATGAGTGCGAAAATCTTATACCAATATATTCTGATATATTCGATTTAAATATTTCGAATCTCGATATTAACTATATTGTCCATGGGGCAAGTGTTACTGATAGCAAAACTTTTGTCGAAAATCCTATAAAAACCATAGATGTGGCTGTTGACGGAACTAGAAATTTATTAAGACAGTGTATTGGAAAAAAGATAAAAGGGTTCGCCTACATGAGCTCATTGGAAGTTTATGGTTCTTTTGATTATTATGAAGGAATAAAAAATGTTACAGAAGAAGATTTTGGAAGTATAAATCCTATTTCTGTTCGTTCAAGTTATTCTGAAAGTAAGCGAATGGTGGAAAATATTTGTGCATCTTATTCTAAAGAATTTAAAATTCCTGTAAAAATTTGCAGACTATGCCAAACTTTTGGTGCAGGTGTTGAATACTCTGATAATAGAGTTTTTGCTCAATTTGCACGTTCAATAATAGAAAATAAAGATATTATTCTAAAAACCAAAGGAGAGACTGTTAGAAATTATTGCTATACAACAGATGCCGTCTCTGGAATTTTAACAGTTTTATCTAAAGGAAAAGTTGGAGAGGCTTACAATATTGCAAATAATGAAACTACAATTTCAATTGCAGATATGGCAACACTTGTATGCAATTCATATTCAAAAGGAGCTAGTAAAGTTATTTTTGATGTGACTGGGGATGCTTCAAAATTTGGGTATAATCCCACTGTAAGAGTTAAATTAGATTCAAAAAAATTGATGTCTCTAGGTTGGAATCCAGTTGTTTCGCTTGATGAAATGTATAAAAGGCTTATTGGGGGAATGATAAAATGAATCTTACAGGATTATTGTTAAAATCAAATCTTCCCGTGCGTGAACTTTCTGAAGAAGAATCTAAAAAATTGAAAATGACACTTTTGGAGATGTTTAGAGATATAAAGAAGGCTTGTGAAGAAGAAAACTTGACAGTGATGTTAGGAGGAGGAACCTGTCTAGGAGCCGTCCGACACAAAGGTTTTATACCGTGGGATGATGACCTTGATTTAAATATGCTTAGATGTGATTACGAAAAATTTCCAAAAGCATTAGAGAAACATTTCCCTAATAAATATAATTTGGTTGGACCTGAGGTTTCGGATAATTATTCTCTTCCATTTATAAAGATAGAAAAAAGAGGAACTGTTATAAAAACAGTTTACGAGTTTGAAGATGAAAATCCTGCTATTGGAATTGATTTATTTCCTATTGAAAATATCCCTGACGGGAAGCTTCCTCGCTTACTTCATGGGTTTTGGAATAATTTTTATCAATATGTTGCAGTTTGTGTGAAACTTTGGAAACGTAGGAATTGTCCTGTAACTAAATTGCTTTTGTCTACAAGTGAAGGAAAGAAATCATTAAAAATAAGATTCTTTATTGGAAGATTATTTAGTTTTAGAACATATCAAAAATGGTATGAAAAATGTGATGAAGTTGCAAAAAAATATAAAAAGAAAAGAACAAGATGTGTAACAGTTCCATCAGGACGATGTCATTATTTTGGCGAGATTCAAGAGCTTTCGGATATTATCCCCCCTAAAGAATGCATGTTTGAAACTGAAAATGCATTTATTTACAATAATGTGGAAAAATATCTTTTATCATTATACGGAGACTATATGCAAATACCTCCTATAGAAAAACGAGAAAAACATTTTATTGTTGATATTAACTTTGGAGATATATAAATGCATACTAATTTTTCTGCAACTATAGGATGTTATAAAAATGATAATCCAGAAGATTTCAAAACTGCATTTTTAAGTATTTATAATCAAACAGTAAAACCTTCGGAAATAATAATTACAGTAGATGGGCCTATTCCTCCAGAACTCAATGAGTATGTTCAAGAATTTGAAGATAAATATGGCGCAATTGTAATTCGCTCAGAAGTTAATGAAGGGCAAGGCATAGCTCATGCTAAAGCTGTTCTTCGATGTAAATATCCGTTAATAGCTTTAATGGATGCGGATGATATATCTGTTCCTGATAGATTTGAAAAGCAATTAAAAATTTTCGAAAACGATCCTGACATTGATATTGTTGGGGGCTATATTAAAGAATTTATTGATGATTGCACAAATGTGGTAGGAGTTAGAATAGTTCCTGAAACAGATTCTCAAATAAAAAAATATTTAAAAACTCGTTGTCCTATGAATCAAGTTACAATTATGTTCAAAAAAGATTCTGTATTAAAATCTGGAAATTATCAGCATTGGCATTACGACGAAGATTACTTTTTGTATTGTAGAATGGTTTTGAATAATTGTTGTTTTTATAATATTCAAGAAAATTTAGTGAATGTGCGAGTTGGGAAAGAAATGTATAAGCGTCGAGGAGGCTGGAAATATTTTAAAAGTGAATCCAAATTACAGGGATGGATGCTAAGCCATAAAATAATTTCTCTTCCGCAGTATATTATAAATGTGTTTATTCGATTTTGTGTTCAAGTAGTTATGCCAAATAGCATTAGAAGTTTTATATTTAAAAGTTTATTTAGAGGAAGATAAACGATGCGAACTATTGTTTTTACTTTTGATGATGGTAGAAGAGATAATTATATATATGCTTTCCCCATAACAAAAAAATACAATATACGAGGGACAATTTTTGTAACTACTGGATATGTTGATGGTACATGGGAAGATGCGTTTCGTTCTTTTCGCTCTTCTGAAGATTGCATACAAATACAAGAATTGAAGGATTTACGAAAAAATGGCTGGGAAATAGGTATCCATGGAGATAAACATAAAACAGAATATAGTGATTTGTGCAATTGTATTAATAAAATGAAAATCTGGGGTTTTGGAGAGAAATTCGGCTTCTCTATCCCGAATTCTGAGTTTGATGTTGTAGAAATTAAAAAAATCCTAACTTCTAGAATTACTAAAGATTCAGTAATGTACATACGATATGGTAGGAAGATTAACACAAAAAATTTTTTCTATAGAGTATTGTAC